>NZ_JBKVWU010000076.1:0-3158 GCF_046972485.1 Hominilimicola sp. | reverse complement strand
GGTCTATATCAGGCTCTTTATCGCCCTTAAATCCAAGAAATGTTTCAAACGGAATATCGTGGCCGTCTTTTCTGTACTTCGTTCCGCATTTCGGACACACCTTATCGGGCAAGTCACACCCCGACAAACCGATTTCGGACTCAATAAACTCTACGTTTTTACAATTCGGGCAAATATAGTGTCCTTGAAGTGAATTAACCTCCGTTATATCCGACAAATACGCAACAAGCGACGAGCCGACAGAACCACGTGAGCCAACCAAATATCCGTCTGCAAGTGAATGACGTACAAGCTCCTGTGCAATTCTGTACATAACCGAAAAACCGTAAGTCGTAATCGAATGAAGTTCCTTATCAAGACGTTTCTGTACAATTTCAGGAAGCGGATCGCCGTATATTTCCTTTGCTCTCGTTGTCGAGTCGTTTATGATACCCTCTTTTGCACCCTCAATTACAGGCGGACACTTTTTCGCAGGAATCGGTCTGACGTCCTCTATCATATCGGCTACAAGGTTTGTGTTTTTCACAACAACCTCATACGCCTTTTCCTTGCCCAAATACTCAAATTCTTTAAGCATTTCTTCCGTTGTTCTGAAATACAGCGGTGCTTGATTGTCAGCGTCCGAAAATCCTTTGTAATTCATAAGGATTTTTCTGTAATCCGCGCCCTCCATATCCATAAAATGCACGTCACACGTTGCAACAACGGGTTTATTATACTTTTCGCCAAGTGCAACAATACGTCTGTTTAAATTTTGCAAATCTTCGTCCGTATTTACCATAGGGTGTTTCGGATCGGTTTTCATATACGCATTATTACCTATCGGCTGAATTTCAAGATAGTCGTAAAAATCAACTATTTCCTTTAATTCCTCGTCACTGTCACCGTCTATCATCGCTCTGAAAAGTTCGCCAGCCTCACAAGCCGAACCGAGTATAAGTCCCTCGCGTTTTTCTTCAAGCAAACTTCGCGGTATTCTCGGTGTTCTGAAGAAATATTTCAAATGCGATTCCGAAATCATTTCATAAATATGTCTTAAACCGATTTGATTTTTTGCAAGTATGATAATGTGATACGCTTTATTTTTCTTTGACGCACTTCTTAAATCAAAAATATCATTGAAAGTTTTAAGCTCCGTCTTATCTTCTTCGCGAAGTTTTTCTATCATCTTAACGAAAACATCAGCCGTAGCCTTTGCATCATCTACCGCACGGTGATGATTTTCAAGAATAACGTGAAGATGTTTTGTAAGCGTATCAAGTTTAAAATTCGGAAGTTCGGGATACATACATCTTGCAAGCATAAGCGTATCAAGGTAGCAGAAATTAAATTCAAAATTATGACGCTCCGCCGCCTTTTTTATAAATCCTATATCGAACGCCGCGTTATGTGCAACAAGTATGCAATCCTTACAAAACTCGAAAAACTCACCGAGTATTTCTTCGATTTTCGGTGCGTCAGCCACCATACTGTCCGTAATACCCGTAAGTTCCACAATATTTTCGGGTATCGGCTGACACGGATTAACGAACGTAGACCACTTATCGACAATCTGACCGTTTACAACCTTTACCGCACCGATTTCGGTGATATTGTTTTTGTCGTTGTGAAGTCCTGTTGTTTCTATATCAAACACAACAAACGGTGAGTCAATATTCTGATTTTCCGCATTATAGACAATCTTCTTGCTGTCGTCAATCAAATATCCCTCAACACCGTAAAGAATTTTAATTTTTTCATTAAAGTTAGACGCTTTCATTGCATCCGGGAACGACTGCACAACTCCGTGGTCGGTAACGGCAATCGCTTTATGTCCCCAATAAATCGCTCTGTTGATAAGGTCGTTTACGGAGGAAACCGCGTCCATCGCCGACATCTGTGTATGCAAGTGAAGTTCCACACGTTTTTCCGATGCCTCGTCCATACGAACAGGCGGTTTTTCAATTTCCGCAATGTCGTTAATCATCACAATCGTTTCACCTGCATATTGGTCGAACTGTGCCTTACCACGTGCAACGATATATATACCGCCGCCCTTGACTCCCTTTTTCAATTTTGAAAAAAGCTTGTTAAACGGCTCGTCATCTTCCGTTTTTGTAACGAACATTTTCGCCGATATTGAGTCCTCGTTATCGGTAATATCCATTGTTATAAGGTGAAATTCCTTGCCAGTTTTTTTAGATTTAATATCTCTGTCCTCAACAAAAAATACCTTACCCGAAAACACAACTCTGCCCGAATTATTGTTAATCGAATGAATTGATATAATATCGTCATTAATCGGTCTGCCGTAAAGCATATCCGAAACATTTGCTTTACCTTTGATTTTCGGACCTGATGATGCAGACTGCATAGAGCCCTCTTGACCGGGTTCAACTTCGTAAATCATTACATTTTTGTCTTGCTGTTTAATTCTGTTATCAACCCTAACGATTACTTCCGTAAGATTACAAGCCTTTTTCACTTCACTTTCGACCTTCGCCTGCTGATAAGCGGACGTGTCAGAGCCAAGCAAAATACCTATTTTTCTTCTGTTTTTTGAAACTCTTATTTTTTCTATTTCCAAATCGGCTATATCTTTATCCGTTATCTTTGGAAACACAACACCAATTTTCGGTTTCATATAACATCTTTCTCCTCGTGATAAAACAGGCTGCCGACATTTGCCGACAGCCTTTTTGTATTATTTAAAATATTTAACGCCTGCCTCAAACAGCTTTTGGTCTTTGTTACCCGGAACGTTAAACGATACGTTCTTACCGATACGTTCACTGTGTCCCATTTTACCAAGCACTCTGCCGTCAGGACTTGTTATACCTTCGATAGCATATACCGAACCGTTTGGATTCCAGTCAATATCATATGTTGCCTTATCTTCAAGGTTTACATATTGAGTTGCAATCTGTCCGTTTGCCGCAAGTTCCTTAACCTGTTCTTCCGACGCGATAAATCTACCTTCACCGTGTGAAAGTGCGATTGTATGAACATCGCCTGTATTTACATTTGCAAGCCATGGTGACTTGTTTGATGCAATTCTTGTTCTTGCCATACAAGAAACGTGTCTGCCGATTGTGTTAAATGTAAGTGTCGGTGAATTACTGTCAAGGTCACGAATTTCTCCGTAAGGTACAAGACCAAGCTTTATAAGTGCCTGGAAA
>NZ_JBKVWU010000075.1:0-10682 GCF_046972485.1 Hominilimicola sp. | reverse complement strand
GCTTTTTGAACCATTTTGATACGGTTTGAACAGCAGATTATCTCTTGCTGAACTGCGGAGCGCGACGTGCGGCTTTGAGACCGTATTTCTTTCTTTCCTTCATTCTTGAGTCTCTTGTAAGGAAGCCTGCTGACTTAAGGTCTGCTCTGTAAGCTTCTGTATCAACTTCAAGAAGTGCTCTTGAGATACCGTGACGGATTGCACCGGCTTGACCTGTGAAACCACCGCCTTCAACTTTTGCGATTACGTCGAACTTATCTGTTGTCTTTGTAAGTTCAAGTGGCTGACGAACGATAAGCTTTAGTGTATCAAGACCAAAGTATTCATCGATTGTTCTGCCGTTTATTGTGATTTTTCCGTTGCCCGGAACAAGACGAACTCTTGCAACAGAAGATTTTCTTCTACCTGTACCGTAGTATTGTTCTTTAGCCATTTATATTGTCCTCCTTACTTTATTTCGCCTGTCCAAGCGATTGGATTTTGTGCTTGATGATCATGTTCTGTACCCTTGTAAACACGAAGTCTTGTAAGAGCTTTTCTTCCGATTGTGTTGTTTGGAAGCATACCGTTTACAGCGTACATAACAGCCTTTTCAGGTTCTTCTGCCATAAGCTTGTTGTAGTGGATTTCCTTAATTCCGCCTACCCAGCCTGTGTGGTAGTAACGAACCTTTTGGTTAAGCTTATTACCTGTAAGGATAATCTTATCAGCATTGATAACGATAACGTGGTCACCGCAATCTACGTTTGGTGTAAATGTAGGTAAGTGCTTACCTCTTAAAATGCTTGCAACTGTTGCAGCAACACGACCAAGTGGCTTGTCAGCTGCATCAACAACATACCACTTTCTTTCTACGTCTTGTGGCTTTTGCAAATAGCTTGAATTCATAGTTGTGTCCTCCTATACTTAATCTATTCATGTTAAAGCTTACTTCTTTAACTCACAACGGCTATTTTACTATGTTTTTTGCTCATTGTCAACACTTTTTGAAAAATTTTTAATAAATCAAATAACAATCTCTTATTTTCTCTTTATTTCTCATTAATACTCTTTAAATCACAACTTTCATTTTAAAAATTGTTGTATTATTTTGTTCACTTGACTAATAATATTTTATGACATATAATAAGAATATACGACAAAAAGTATTGGGGTGAAGTGATGAACAAGGTAAAAGAACAGATTAAATTTGATTTTGCGAACAACTGTTTTGATGTGCTTAGACTGTACAGTGCGTTTTACGTTATGACTCTGCACATATTCAGACATATAAGATTACAGGAAGTGTCGCCTGTATTCGATTGGTGGAACGGTGTCGTTGTGCTGTTTTGCATAAGCGGTTTTTTGGTTCCGGCATCTATGGAGAGAAGTAAAAACACATGGGAGTTTTTAAAAAAACGTGTGCTTAGAATAATTCCGTCGCTGTGGGTGTGTATAATTGTCGGAGTGATTGTGGCGGCGGCTTTTTGCGGATTTGTACTGAACAAGACTTTTGTGACGTGGTTTCTTGGACAGCTTGTTTTTATACGGGATTTGCCGCAACCGGATTTTATAAATAATTTCGGAATAGGAAATTTCCAAGCAAATCTTTGGACAATGATATTTACAGTCCAGTTTTACATTATTACTGCGATAATATACAGATTTTTAAAAAATCGAAAACTGTGGGTATGGATATTTGTAATGATACTGTCTATGGCACTTAATCTTGTTGTGCCGCACTTACAGGAAATATTGCCTGAAACGGGACGGTTGATAATCTCACATTCGTGTATGCCGTATTTTTATATGTATTTTGCGGGTTGGTTTATGTACCGCTATCGTGAAAAAATCGTGCCGATACTTTCAAAAACAAAAATATTGTGTGTGCTTTTGTTTATTGCCCGTGCGATTTATTGCGACAGGTTCGGTGTGAGAATAGGCGAGTATATGGATATAATTCAAGTGCTTTTGCTTTGTCTTATGACTGTCGGTTTCGGTTACAGTTTCGGTAAAATCAGATTTAAGTTTGATTTGTCGTACGGATTGTATTTGTATCATATGGTTGTTGTTGATATATTCGTGCAAATCGGTTTGGTGGGTAATATGGGATATGTTGCGGCGGTTTATGTTATTGCTGTATTGTGTGCGCTTATATCGCATTATCTTGTAGACGATACCGTTGCACATATATTTAATAAGAAGAAACCGAGTATAGATGAAGTTAAAGAAGAAGTACAAATTGAAGAAAAACAAATTGTTAAACAACCTGTTTCGGTTGTAGACGATGATGAAACTGATTTTTAAAAAGACGGAGTCATCCGTCTTTTTACTTTGCAAAAAATATTGGATTAATTTTATTTTTGTGGTTGACTTTGCGGAAAAGAGGTGGTATAATAATTTATGTTGTTTATAGGTCATATCGGGATGTGGCTCAGTTTGGTAGAGCACTACGTTCGGGACGTAGGGGCCGCAGGTTCAAATCCTGTCATCCCGACCAAAAACGGCAAACAAATCGCATTATTATGCGGTTTGTTTTTTTTTATTGCCAAATTTGAGCAGAAATAATACTAATCAGAAGTGATAAAAGAATCTGTGCTAAATAAATATCCCCCGGTATAGCCGGGGGATATTTACTATTCTCCTAAATGTTTAATTATCTTGTTGTACATATGTTTAAAGAATAACAATGATAACGTCAATGAGCCGATTTCGGCAATGTTGAATGACCACCAAACTGCGTGGATACCGCCGATTTTGGCAAGGATATATGCTGACGGAAGAAGTATGATAAGCTGGCGTGTTATAGAAATCATCATACTTAAAAAGCCGTGTCCCAATGCTTGCAGGCTTGATGAAATAACTATACATATACCTGCAAATGCAAAGCTGAGGCTGATTACTCTCAATGCCGGAATACCGATTTCCAGCATATGGTCTGAGGCGTCAAACAATCTCAAAAGTACATCGGGCATAAACTGGAACAGCATAATTCCTATAAACATAATACAAACCGCATACATAATTGCGAGTTTAATGGTTTTTGTAAGACGTTTTTTGTTTTGTGCGCCGTAATTATATGAAACAATCGGCACCATACCGTTATTAAGACCGAATACAGGCATAAATACAAAACTGTTAAGTTTAAAGTATACACCGAATACCGCAACGGCAGTTGATGAAAAAGTGATAAGAATTTTATTCATACCGAAAGTCATTGCAGAGCCGACTGACGACATAATTATTGAAGGAATACCGACAGAAAGAATGTTCTTTACAAATATAATCTGCGGTTTAAAACCTTTAAAGCTGATATGTACATCGGGATTTTTGGTAAGGTTAAATGTAATCGCAAGAATTGCCGCACATATTTGACCTGTTACAGTCGCAATCGCCGCACCGGCAACACCCATTTTCGGCATACCAAACAAACCGAAAATTAATATAGGATCGAGAATGATATTGATAATTGCACCTGTTGACTGTGTTATCATTGTGAATATTGTTCGTCCTGTGGATTGAAGGATTCTTTCAAAACCAATCTGCATAAAAATACCAAATGACATAAGCAGACAAATTCTTGTATATTCAATACCCATATTTGCAATATCGCCTGCACCCGCTTGTGCAAGAAAAAACGGCTTTGTTACAAAAATTCCTATAAGTAAAAATAAAACATATCCGAGAACTTCTATAAATATACCGTTTTCGGCGGTCTTGTTTGCCGCTTCAAACTTTTTTTCGCCGAGTGCGCGTGAAAGCATTGCGTTTATACCTACCCCTGTACCGACTGCTACGGAAATCATAAGGTTTTGCATTGGAAATGCCATTGAAACGGCTGTCAATGCGTCTTCGGAAAGTCTTGATACGAATATACTGTCGACTATGTTATAAAGTGCTTGCACTATCATTGATATAACCATAGGCAGTGACATTGTTACAAGCAGCTTGTTTACAGGCATTGTACCCATTTTGTTTTCTTTCGTTTGTTCCATTTATTGTGACTCCTTTCGATTTTTATATGCAACTTTCTTATTATACTATATTTTGTGGCGGTTTGCAAGGGAGGGTGAGGGGATTGTGGGATTTTTGTGTATGGTAAGAGGGCGACCACTGGCCGCCCCTACGAATGAGGGGTAGGGCGGTCATTGGCCGCCCGAGTGGAAAGTATATGGGATAACGTGCGACCGATGGTCGCCCCTACGAAAGAGAGGTGTCACGGAGTGACGGAGAGGTGGCAATCGAGAAAATAAAAAAAGCCCCCCCTCAGACGGCTGAGCCGCCAGCTCCCCTCAAGGGGAGCCTTAAGGGACGTCGGTGTGCCGTACTCTACGAATGAATGAGAGGAACGGAGAATTATTTTGTGAATAATATAATGATTTTGCATATAAATAAAATCTGCTATTGAAAAATAGATATAATTGCGGTATAATTATAAGATAAGGAAAAGTAAGAAAGGACTTGCGAAAAAAATGGATTTGGAATTAAAAGAAATTGAACTTGCGGCTAAACGTCTTGAGCCGACTATTCACAGAACTAAGATTGAATCATCTAAAACTTTCTCTGACATGACAGGCGGAGAGATATATTTAAAATTTGAGAACCAACAGAAAACAGGTTCATTTAAAATAAGAGGTGCGTCAAATAAGATTGCCGCACTTGTTGAAAGAGGCGAAATTACTTCAGCCGTTGCTTCATCTGCCGGCAACCATGCACAAGGTGTTGCGTATGCGTCACACGTTCACAACATTCCCGCAACTATCGTTATGCCGAAGTCTGCTCCTATCGCTAAGGTGAGTGCGACAGAGGGTTACGGTGCCAAGGTAGTGCTTTACGGAGATTGTTATGACGACGCTTACAAAAAAGCGGTTGAAATTCAAGAAAAAGAGGGTGCAACTTTCCTTCACCCATATGACGATCTTGAAGTTATGGCAGGACAAGGTACAATCGGTATAGAAATTCTTGAGGATTTACCTACTGTTGATATGGTACTTGTACCGGCTGGCGGCGGCGGTCTTTTGGCCGGTGTTGCGGCTTGCATAAAGCAAATCAATCCGCGTGTACAAATTATAGGTGTACAAGCTGAGGGCGCTCCTGCAATTTACAATTCATTTAAAGAGAAAAAACACGTTACTACCGATTCTGCCGTTACTATCGCAGACGGTATTGCGGTTAAAATACCAGGTGACAAAACTGTTGAACTTATCAACAAGTATGCAGATGATGTTGTGACGGTATCAGATGCAGAAATCTCAGAGGCTATTTTACTGCTTCTTGAAAGAACAAAGCAAGTTGTTGAACCTGCCGGTGCTACACCGCTTGCGGCTGTTCTTAACAACAAGGTTGATGTTAAGGGTAAGAAAATCGCTTGCGTACTTTCTGGCGGTAACATTGATGTTAGCTTTATTCACAGAATTATCGAGCTTGGTCTTGTTACACGTGAGAGAAAGCTTAAATTCAAGACTACACTTCTTGATATTCCGGGAAGTTTGGAACATCTTTCACACATTCTTGCCGAGGCAAACGCAAATATCGTAATGGTACAGCACGACAGATTGAGTGCAGACCTTGATCCGAACGAGGCAATTATTCATATTGCTTGTGAAGTCGGCGGCAGAGAACACGGCGAAAGAGTTATTAAGGTACTTGAAAAGAACGGTTATAATATTGTGATGGAGTAAAATTAAATGATTAAAAAATCTCTTATTTCTCTGATGTATGAGGCGGCATCTATTCAGCGTTGGAACGACCATATCCGTCCTTGGACCGGCTTTACGGAGCTTGACAAGCAGGCACACAAGATGTTTTATGCTTATGTGCTTGCAAAGTGTGAGGGCGAAAGCGTTAATATGATAAAGCTTATTGAGGGCGGAATATTTGAGTTTTTCCACAGAATTGTGCTTACTGACATTAAACCACCTATTTATCATAAACTTGTAAAAGAAAAAGGCTTTCAAATAGATAATTGGGTACTTTCCGAGCTTGAAGAACATATGGACGGTATCGGCGGCGGTTTCTTTGAGAGAATGAAAAAGTATTATCTTGACAAAGATTACGCGTCTCTTGAAAAACAGATTTTAAAAGCCGCACATTACCATGCGAGCAACTGGGAATTTAAAATAATTTATCCTATGAATCCGCAGACTTTCGGTATAGAACAGGTTAAAACCGAAATGGCACAGGGATTGGCGGCTTGCGATACTTTTCACGGTTTCAGATATTTTGCCGGAAGTAAGTATCTTCAAGAGTTTTTGTCGCTTATAGGAAAGCTGAGATACCAACAAAGGTGGGCAAAAGCGGTAAGAATGCCCGAAACTTTTGTTATGGGGCATATGCTTGTCGTTGCGATTTTGTCGTACTTTATGTCGCTTGAACTTAACACTCCTTGCAGAAAACGTCTTGAAAACAACTTCTTTTCGGGACTTTTTCACGATTTACCCGAGGTCTTAACAAGGGATATTGTGTCACCGGTAAAGAACAGCGTCAAGGGTTTGGACAGCATAATCAGTGAAATAGAAGATGAACAAATGCGTGAAGTTATTTATCCGCTTTTACCGCCTGCTTGGCACAGGGAGATAGAGTATTACACGCAGAATGAATTTGATTCTAAAATTATTGATGACGGCGAAATCAATATGGTTACGTCGGACTTGATAAACGAAAAGTATAATGAAGACAAATACAATCCGATAGACGGACAGATTATACGCGGATGTGACCACCTTTCCGCATACATTGAGGCATATATGTCGCTTAGCTATGGCATTAAGTCAGAGCAAATGCAGAGCGGATATGACCATTTGAAAGGCAAATACAAGGATAAGGTCATCGGCGGAATTAATTTTGGAGAATTATTTGATTACTTTGTATTATGAGATATAACAGAGAAAAAAAAGAACTGACCTTTGATGAGGCTAAAGACAAGGCTTTGAGATTGCTTGAATTTCGTTCACACAGTGAGCGTGAACTTTCGGATAAGCTGAAAAGAGCCGGTGCAAAGGAAGAAGATATAGATGAAATTCTTGAATTTTGCAGAAATTACGGCTTTTTGGACGACAGAAAGTATGCGATTGCAAAGGCAAAGGATTTAAAGAATTTGAAAAAATACGGTAAAAGACGTATTAAGTCCGAGCTTTACAGTAAGGGTATAGATGCGGAATACGTTGAGGAGGCGGTTTCGTATCTTGATGAGGACGAAGAAGATATGCTTTTGCCTCTTGTTGAAAAAAGGCTTAAAGGTGACTTTGAAAAGAAAAACATTGATAAATGTATACGATATTTTATGTACAGAGGTTACGGCTTTTCTGACATTAAAAATTGTATAGATAATATAAAAGAGGAATATGGAGAGTAAACTTATGTATAACATCGGTCTTGTTTCGCTTGGCTGTGCGAAAAATCAGACAGATGCCGAAATTATGCTCGGTATATTGGCAAATGACGGTTTTAATATAACGTATAATCCGTCAGACGCCGATGTCATAATCGTAAATACTTGCGGTTTTATCGAGTCGGCTAAACAGGAATCAATAGACGCTATACTTGAAATGGCTCAATACAAAAACGGAAGATGTCGATTGCTTATTGCAACAGGTTGCTTGGCAGAACGATACAGCGGTGATATTTTAATCGAACTGCCCGAGGTTGATGCAATAGTCGGAACAGGTGATTATGATAAAATCGCGGAGGTTATCCGCGAGGCGTTTAAGGGCGAAAAGCCTGTAATATGCGGTCATAATGACAGAACTCCGGATGAACGGCTTCCGCGAATTTTGTCAACACCGTCATATACGGCATATTTGAAAATTGCCGACGGTTGTGACAATAACTGTACTTATTGTGCTATTCCTATGATTAGAGGACATTTTAGGAGCAGAAAAATTGAAGATATAGTTGAAGAAGCTGAAAATCTTGCGAAAAACGGTGTTAAGGAACTTATACTTATTGCACAGGATACTTCACGTTACGGAAAAGATTTGTACGGCGAATATTCGCTTGATAAGTTGCTTGAAAAACTTGTCACGGTTGACGGTATCAAGTGGATAAGAGTGCATTATTTCTATCCCGAGGCTATTACGGACAGTCTTATTGATACAATGGCTAAATATGATAAAATATGCAATTATATCGATATGCCCGTACAGCATGGCAACAATGAGATTTTAAGACGTATGGCAAGACGTACAACTCAAGAACAAATGGTTGAGAGAATCAATAAAATAAGAGAAAAAATGCCTGACTGCACAATCAGAACGTCTATAATTGTAGGTTTTCCGGGTGAAACGGAGGAACAGTTTAACGACCTTTATGAATTTGTTAAAAAGGTGCATTTTGACAGAATGGGTGCTTTCACATATTCACAGGAAGAAGATACTCCTGCGGCTGATTTTCCGAATCAGGTTGATGAGGAAATCAAGGAAGAACGTCTTGACAGACTTATGACACTTCAACAGGGAATATCGCTTGAACTTAACAAAGCTAAGCTTGGCAAAACGCTTGAAGTTTTGGTTGAGGGATACGATGAAGAAAGCTTCTTGTTCTACGGCAGAAGTCGCGGCGACAGTATTGATGTTGACGGAAAAGTATATTTTGCAACGGAGGAAGAAGTTACTCCCGGCGATATTATAAAAGTAAAAATTCTTGACGCAGATGAATACGACCTTACAGGTCAAGCGGAGGTGATTTGATGAATACGGCTAATAAAATTACAATGATTCGTGTATTTCTTGTACCGATATTTATGGTGTTGTTTATGATAGATAACGTAACGTGTCATTATGCGGCACTTGGTGTTTTTGTACTTGCGTCGATAACTGACGCGATAGACGGTCACGTTGCGAGAAAGTATAATCAAGTCACGACTTTCGGCAAATTCGTTGATCCGCTTGCGGACAAGGTGCTTACAACGGCGGCATTTTTGATATTGATGTACTATGACCGTATGAGTGTATGGGCATTGATGATTGTGCTTGTAAGAGAATTTGCGGTTGCGGGTATAAGACTTGTTGCGGCGGGTGAAGGCAAGGTTGTTGCCGCAAGTATGTGGGGCAAACTTAAAACCGTTACGCAAATGGTTGCAATTATCGTTGCAATGCTTTTGCTTCCGATTCAAAATACATTCTTAGGTGTACACCCTAAATTGATTTCAGATATACTTATTTGGATTTCGGTTGTATTCACAATAATTTCGGGTGTGGACTATATAGCAAAGAATTGGAACTTGATGGAAATGAAATAAATTTGTTTTATATAAATTGAAAGGGGAATTACATAAATGGAAGAATTAATAAATACTCTTAAATTTGACGCAAGCGGACTTATTCCGGCAGTTGTGCAGAATATTGAAACTAATGAGGTGCTTATGGTTGCATATATGAATGCGGACACGATTAAGCAAACTCTTGAAACAGGCAGAGCAACTTTTTGGTCAAGAAGCAGACAGGAAGTTTGGGTAAAGGGCGATACTTCGGGTAATTATATGTACGTTAAAGAAGTTCGCGTTGACTGCGACTGCGATTGTCTTGTTGTGCTTGTTAATCCTGCTGGTCCTGCGTGTCATACGGGAAACAGAAGTTGTTTCTTCAGAAAGATTGAGGACGGCAAGCTTGTTGAGGACGCAAAGGAACAGACTAAGACAGATGTATTTGCGCGTGAACAGGCTGTAGTTATGGACAGAAAAGAACACCCTGAAGAGGGCAGTTATACAAATTACTTGTTCGATAAGGGCGAAGATAAGATTTTGAAAAAAGTCGGTGAGGAGGCTGCCGAAGTTGTTATTGCAGGTAAAAACCGCGATAAGGACGAAATCAGCTACGAAACCGCTGACCTTATTTATCACCTTACTGTTATGCTGGTTGACAACGGTATGACTTGGGAAGATATTTATAAGGAAATGGAAAGAAGAAGTAACTAATCGAAAATCGGTTGCCGAAATTTTGGCAGCCGATTTTTTTGTTTTGAGAGGTGCAACGTTTTGGTATTGTAAAATGTCGGTATTTGTGATATAATAAACTATTATAGAAAAAGGAAGAATCACTGTATGTGGCATTTTATAAAACATTTTATGACAATCACAAGGCACCGTCACAAGGTAATGTATCATTGCCTAAGGTGCGGAATTTTGTGGCAGGGTATGCGTCACGATTTGTCGAAATATTCACCGACTGAATTTTTACCGGGAGCAAGATTTTATCTCGGTGACAGAAGTCCGACAGAGGGCGAAAGACGTGAATACGGTTATTCAAAGGCTTGGATGCACCACAAGGGAAGAAACAAACATCACTTTGAATATTGGACAGACTACAATCCCAAAACAAGACGTATGGAGGCGGTCGAAATGCCGTTAAAATATGTTAAAGAAATGTTTTGCGACCGTGTTGCGGCAGGAAAAATTTATTTGGACGACAAATATACAAACGATAATCCGATAGAATATTTCTTAAAGGGAAATGCTAAAACAAGTATGCACCCAAACACTGCAAAGCTGCTTGAAGGGTGGCTTATGATGTTGCAGCAAGAAGGGGAAGAAAAAACGTTTGCGTATATAAAAAATTTAAAATAGCCGTTTGAAAGGAGGATTTTGAATGAAAAAGATTTACAGACTTTTATATTCAAACAAATTCGTTGCAATGGTAATGCTTTTAATGCAAATCATTACGTTTGTTGCAATGTATATATGGATTTCCGACTATTCAAAGGTTTTG
>NZ_JBKVWU010000074.1:0-10834 GCF_046972485.1 Hominilimicola sp. | reverse complement strand
GATTAATTGACGATATGTTCTGGTGCGGGTAATGTATGCCCGCACCAGAACATATCGTCAATTAATCCTATGTATCAAATTGTTCAGGATTTGGCAGACGCGGTCGATGTTCTTCCTGTGTCAAGACATACAATAAGAATATTTGTTAAGGATATTCCGTCGATGGGCTATAAAACACTCAAGGTTGTACCTAAGTATCATACACGGGCTACAACGCCGGTTAATATGCTTTGCGGCATAAATACTATGGAGAATGAATATCTGAAGGTTAAGATAAATTCAAACGGTACGCTTAAGGTTACTGAAAAGGAAACCGGCAGGGAATACGATAATATCGGATATTTTAAGGACACCGGTGAAAATGGCAGCCCGTGGGAACACAAGACACCGGAGCTTGATGAGGAATATACAACTGTTAATGAACGGGCGATTGTAAGCCTTGTATACAGCGGTGAGCTTGAAACTAAGTACAGAATAGTTCTTAATTGGGCAATTCCCGAAAATATAGTTGACGGCGGCAAGAAAAGAAGTTCCCGCCTCGCGCCTTACAGAATAGAAACGCTTGTAACACTCAGAAAAGGCGCAAGATGGGTTGAATTTGAAACGAAAATTAATAACAATGTTCCTAATCACTATCTTCAGGCTGCTTTCCCCACAGACGTGGATGCAGAGTTTGTATACGCTCAGGGACAGTTTGATGTGGTAAAGCGTCCGATTGCGAAACCGGATTATTCGAAGTATGACGAAATTCCGATGACAGAGCAGCCGATGAACTCGTTTGTTGATATATGCAATGAAAATGAAGGTGCGGCGATTTTGAATACGGGACTTAAAGCGTATGAATCGGATGATGATTATAACCATACTGTGTATTTGTCATTATTGCGCTGCTTTGAGCTTCGCATATATGTAACTCCCGAGGAGCAGAACTATTCGAGAATAGAGAACGGTTCACAGTCTTTTGGTGAACATACTTTCCGATATGCTTTTATGCCTCATAAGGGTGATTGGGAAGATGCTCAAGTATGGAAAGCTGCTGAAGATTTTAATATGGAAATACTAATTGGACAGACAGCACCAACAGAACATGGCAAGAACCCTCTTGAAAAGTCGTTTATTGAACTTGAAAATGAAAATCTACACATAAGTGCCGTAAAACGCAGTGAGGACGGCTTAGGGTGTGTGGTGAGATTATTTAATCCGTCAAGTGAAACAGTTAAAAATAGAATTAGATTTAATGGTGGCATAGCGGAGATATCAGATAAACAATCGCCAATAGAAAGACAGGTACACTCGTTTGAACTTCCGTGTACGGAAAATAGGAAGTGGGCAAGTGTTAAAAAAGTCACGCTTGAGGAACTTTCAGAGACAGAGCTTTCAGTGGATACAAATGGCTGGTGCGATGTTGAAGTTACTCCAAAACAAATTTATACATTAAAATATGAATAATGTGCCGAAAACATAATTAATCGGTAGTGAGAAAAAGTTTACCTCGTTTTTTGAGGTGAACTTTTCTTTTATAATGTTAATATAGTAAAGGACTGTTTAGAATAGGTTTTATTTATTGGACAATGGATACCTTCCAATATTCTCTCTCTCTTTCTCCCTACAAAAAAACAGTCCTTTTTATATAATTAAATCGAAAGGGTGATATTCATGAAAAAATTCTTAAGTCTTGTAACGGCTATTGTAATGACAGTGTCGCTTTGCATTATGCCTGTTTATGCACAGACATATGAGGAAGCTGCAGCAGACGCTCAAAATGCGGAAATTAACTATAATCGTTCTGTGCCTCTTGAGGTCAAGGGAAATAAAATAGTTAAGCAGGGAACAGATGAAATGGTAGTTCTTCGTGGTGTAAATGTTCCGAGTATGGACTGGGGTATGGCAGAACATCTATTTGAGTCTATGACAATGGTCTATGATAGCTGGGGAGCTAATCTGATACGTTTGCCAATAAATCCTAAATATTGGAAAAACGGCAGCGTATGGGACGAAAAAAACTTAACAAAGGAACAATATCAGAAATATATTGATGATATGGTTAAAGCTGCACAGGCGAGAGGTAAGTATATAATTCTTGATTGTCACAGATATGTTATGCCACAACAAGACGATCTTGATATGTGGAAAGAACTTGCTGTTAAGTACGGCAATAACAGTGCGGTACTTTTCGGTCTTTTGAATGAACCACATGATATAAAACCGGTAGGAGTTGAAAAACCAACTACAGTGGAACAATGGGACGTGTGGTATAATGGCGGACAAATTATAGTTGGCGGTGAAGAAGTAACTGCTATAGGTCATCAACAACTTCTAAACGAAATTCGCAAACAAGGTGCAAATAATATCTGTATAGCCGGCGGTCTGAACTGGGCATTTGATATAAGCGGTTTTGCTGATGGCTATAATGAACGCCCAAATGGATATAGACTAATAGATACGGCGGAAGGCCATGGCGTTATGTATGACTCTCACGCATATCCGGTTAAGGGTGCAAAAACCGCATGGGATACGATAATAGGTCCGGTAAGACGTGTTGCACCGGTGATTATAGGTGAATGGGGATGGGACTCATCCGACAAGAACATATCGGGCGGAGACTGCACAAGCGATATATGGATGAATCAGATTATGAACTGGATGGACGATACTGACAATCAGTATGACGGAATTCCTGTAAACTGGACAGCATGGAATCTGCATATGAGTTCATCGCCGAAAATGCTCTATTCATGGGATTATAAGACTACGGCATATAACGGTACTCATATAAAGAATCGCTTACTTTCATACAACACTGCACCGGAAAAGCTTGACGGTGTATATTCAACAGATTTCAGCACAGACGATGTATTCAGAAGCTATACTGCTCCATCGGGTAAGGCTTCGATTAAATATTCTGATGAAAGCGGAAATGTAGCGATAACACCTGCGGCGGCGAATTGGTATGCAACACTGAATTTCCCGTTTGATTGGGATTTAAATGGAATTCAGACAATAACAATGGATATTTCCGCAGCAACTGCTGGAAGTGTAAATATAGGTCTTTATGGTTCTGATATGGAAGTATGGACTAAAGCTGTAGATGTAAACACTGAAGTTCAAACAGTAACAATAGGCATAAATGAACTTGTGAAACAGGGTAATCCGCAGACTGACGGTAAGCTTGACGCCGCTCTTTCCGGCATATATTTTGGAGCCGCTACTGCAGATACGGGATCTATAACTATTGATAATGTAAAAATTGTAAAACTCGCTACACCTGTTTATACTGCCAATACATATCCTCATAAGGATATGGGAGAGGAAAGCTATATTGATATAGATACGACTGGCTTTAAAAAACAGACTACGGCGTGGAATTCCAAATTTACGGGAACAACAATGCAAATTACGGATGCGAATGTCTTAAACATAAATGGTGAGACAACAAAAACAAAATGTGTGACATATACAAGAGATGCAACTGATACTGAGGGTTGCAGAGCAAAATTTGACCTTAATACTGTTCCGTCTATGGATGCCAAGTATTTTACTATCGATATCAAA
Organism: Hominilimicola sp.; assembly: GCF_046972485.1. Classification (NCBI taxonomy): domain Bacteria; kingdom Bacillati; phylum Bacillota; class Clostridia; order Eubacteriales; family Oscillospiraceae; genus Hominilimicola; species Hominilimicola sp. The sequence continues at coordinate 7,282 of NZ_JBKVWU010000074.1, read as the reverse complement.
GGTAATGGTATTGCACAGAAGCTGACAGTAAGTTTAAGCGGACTGGCATATATTACTGTAAATATGGCAGAGGGCGATACCGATTGGCATCAATATATATACAGTTTAGAAGGTAATGTTGAATACCCTGAAGATATAACATATGTTCAGATTTCAGCAGACACGCGAACAACTGCCGAATTTTACATTGATAATATTGGCTTCTCAAACACAAAGCCGGAACGTCTGATTCCGTATCCGGAAAAGACATTTGTTTATGATTTTGCTACTTATAATAAGAACACCACAAAATATGAGGCAGCAATATCCACAGAATCCGGAAGTGAGGGAGATACAATCGTTGCGACTAAAGAAGAAGGCGGGCTTGGATTTGATTCAAAAGCACTTGAGGTGAAATATTCAAGAAACGGAAACACACCGTCAAAGGCAAAGGTGGTTTATTCACCGAATGATTTCTTTAAAGGAAATGTAAATGACGATGAGCGTACTGCTAACCGTGCTACTTTAAAAGCTGATATGGAATATATGACAGACTTTGTGTTTTATGGAAAATCTACAAGCGGCAAGAATGAAAAGATAAATGTTGGGGTGATTGACACAGCAAGTGCGATGACTACTTATACAGACACTAAGGAATTCACTTTGACGACGGAGTGGAAACAATTTCGAGTTCCGTTTGATGAGTTTAAGATACTTGATGGAGGAAGCAATCTTGATTGTGCACGCGTAAGAGGTTTTATATTTTCTTCTGCTGAAAACAGTGGGGAAGGTTCATTCATGATTGATAATATAACTCATACAAGCATAAAAGGTGATATAGAATGGGGCTTACCAACTCCTACTCCTGAACCGACGCCTACTCCGCTACCGGACCCTGTAACTGTTACAACGGCAGAGCAGCTTGCAGCGATTACAAGCACTGAGGGAAATATAATTCTTGGAGCAGATATAGACCTTGGCACAACAGGCTTTACGACAAAAAGTGTGACACATCTTGACCTTAACGGTCATACATTGACATCTTCGGGACCGTTCGTAGTGGACCCAAGACACGAAATAACGATTGTTGACACAGGAAGCACCAAAGGTGCCATTATAAATACAGGTACAACGCAAACCTCTTATGGAATAAGAGGTACAACAGAAGCAGCGACAATAAATATTGACGGTGCAGAAATTGATGCGGGAGGTCAAGCGATATTGATTAATGTTGCAGGACGAAAGTGCAATATAAAGGACGCAGTAATTAACGGGGGCAGCTATGCCATAAACGTAGGAACGAACGGCGGTGAGATTAATATTGATAATGCTCTTATAAATAATAAAGCGGATTATAAAGGCTACGCACTTTATTTGCAGGGCGGTATTGCCATTATAGATGACGGAACATTTGGCTATAACGGAACCACAAACACTCTTCTTGTAGCACGTTCAAGTGAGTTGACAATTAATGGCGGCACATTCACAAATCCAAACAGTGGAAGAGGTGCTATAGTTACAGATAAACAATTTGTAGGTACTGTTACGATTAATGGAGGTGTTTTTGAGAATACAAATGCCGGAGGGTACAGTATCCTCGATAGCAATGAGGGCTATCAGTCTATAGACGCAGAAACAAGTGAGATTATAGCGTCACCGGTAATAAATATTAATGATGGAACATTCAAATCGGCAATAGGAAAAACAAAGTCAACAAACTCATCAGCAACTGAAATATCTATAAAAGGTGGGCAGTTTGCCGCAGACCCGACTGTGCTGTATCCAAATTGTATAGATACAGATATATATAGTATCACAAAGGTTGCCGAAGGCAAGTATGTTGTGACGAAAAAAGGGGTGGAACCAACACCGGAACCGACACCGGAGCCGGTAGCAAAAATTGTATCGAGTATTGAGGAAATTAACACTCTTACAGCGTCTGATGATTATGTAAAGTTGGGTGCAGATATTGATTTGGGAACATCAAGTATAAAGACAAAGTGTGCAATGCGTCTTGACCTTAATGGACATACATTGAGTGGAGGCGGCTCAACGGTCATAGAAGCAATGTATAACCTTACAGTTGTTGATACAGGTACAACAAAAGGCACAATCAAGAATGTTAATACATCAACTTCTTATGGTATAAAATTTGCAGTAAAAGATGCAGTTCTTACCATTGACGGAGCAAAAGTTGAGGCAATGAGTCAAGCGATAATGTTAAGCGGTACGGGTTCAATACTTCATTTAAAAGATTCTGTAATTAACGGAAATAGCTATGCGGTAAACCTTTCAAACGGTATTATAAATATTGAAAATACCGTTATAAATGATGATTCTGAATATAAGGGCTATGCTCTGTCAGTTGCCAATGGTACCGCGGTGATAAATAGTGGAATATTCAATTATAACGGGAATATGAGCAGTATTACCTTCTCGGGTTCAAGCGAAATTACAATAAACGGCGGAACTTTTAAGAATTCTGTTAGTAAAAGAGGTGCGATTAACACTGTAAAGGGCTTTTCCGGAACTCTTACAATAAACGGAGGCACTTTTGAAAATACCGCAGAGAATAACGGTTACAGTATTCTTGATGGTGATGAAGCCACTACAGAAACAGTGCCGGTAATAAATATCACGGGCGGAACGTTTAAATCTACTATTGGTGCGACAAAGCCCGCTAACACAACAACGGTCATCACTATTTCCGGCGGAACATATTCATTTGACCCGACAAGCTATGTTACCGACACGGAAACATACAGAGTTATTGATAACGGCGATGGTACATACAAAGTAGCTCCGAATTCACAGGTGTATTCTGTCACACTTAATGCGTGCGGCGGAAGTGAAGTAATGGTTGAGGATTTTAAGGAAGAAAATATCCCTGATAATGGTATTGAACTTCCTATACCAACAAAAGCCGGATACAAATTTGACGGCTGGTACACTGAAGAAAACAATGGCAGTCAGGTTAATGGGATAACAAAAGACAATCTGTCTGACATCTTTAGAAACGAAGCAACAGTCACATTATATGCACACTGGACTCTGTTAAATTATACGATAACTTACGAGGGACTTAATGATGCAACAAACACCAATCCGTCAAACTATACGGTTGAAACTGAGGCAATAACTCTTGCCGCTCCCGGTACAAGAAAGGGATATACATTTGGCGGTTGGTACACTGATGTTGAATACCAAAACAAGATAGAAATAATCGAACAAGGCACGACGGGAAATAAAATATTATATGCAAAATGGGATGAAATAGCGTCAGGAAGTATTACCGCAAGCTTTGTATCAACGGGAACAATTCCGTCAGATATAGTACAAGGTACGATAAATGTGACAGAAAAGGCATATGAAAATGATGAAGTTTCATTTATGGTTACGCTTCCTAAGGGATATACGTTGGAAAATGTTTTGTGTACTGCTGACGGAGAAAATTTAAACACTATTACAGAAGAAAATGGCAGCTATACATTCATAATGCCAGGTAAAAATGTTACGATAACAGTGAATGTACGTCCGATACAGTATACAATTAATCTGGATTTGCAAGAGGGTACAGGTACAACAACGACTATATACGGCAGTGTTGAAAATTTACCCGTTTTACCGAATGACAATCCGGAAAAACAAGGATATAACTTCAAGGGCTGGTTTGATGCACCGACAAAAGGAACTGTAATTACGATGGATAATCTTAATACCGCTTCAAATATGCTTGCACTGTTCGGAAATAATACAGAGCTTACAATTTATGCTCAGTATACAGAAGTGGGTAATTTTGTAGTTATATACTCTGCGGTAGGAGCGGATGAGGAAACAATTCCTACTGATAACACCCAATATAATATTGCGGAAACATCGATAATTAAAATTCCTAATCAAGAACCAAAAAAATTAGGATATACATTTGAAGGCTGGAAGACAGGCACTGATGACACGGTTTATAAATATGGTACACAGAATGACACATATACAGTCCCAAATGATATAAACGGTGCTATTACATTTATTGCACAATGGTCAATAAATGAATATGAGATTACATATGAGCTCAATGGCGGAATAAATGCCGAAAATGCTCCTGTATCGTATACTATTGAAACAGATACGATAACATTGCCAGTTCCGACAAAGGATGGCTATAACTTCGAGGGATGGTATACAGATGCTGCATTTGAAAATGCAGTTGCAGCTATTGCCAAGGGTTCCGTTGGTGATATGGTTTTATATGCAAAATGGTCGGAAAAAGATATGGCTGTATATAAGATAAACAACTATGAAAAAGGAAATGTAAGCGTAAGAAAGCGTACAGACACAGATGATAGCTCAAGCGTTGTAATAGTTGCATTTTATAAAACATTAAACAATAATTCTGTCTTGATTAAGACGTCAATAGCCGAAATAGGAGCTATTGAAAAAGGTGATGATATATCAAAGACAGTGGAAGAACCGGAGGACTATTCTTATGCAAAAGTATTTATGTGGAATGACTTAAATGGAATGATGCCACGTTGTAATTCGCCGAAGATGGATAAATAATATAACAAAACATCTAAATATTAATTTATAAACAGAACATATAACCGACTGTAAATTCTTATCTTAAAAAACGTTACCCATGTCAAACTAAATGGAATTTTGTGTCGTTTGTATGTTCTGTTTGTTATTTATTATAAAATAAATTAAAAACGTGCAAATATTATACCAAATCAGAGTGGTTTTTCTATATACCCAATATAATTTATAGTGACAAAACGGATTAGCCATATCCGTAAAAGTGTATAAACTCTATGTTTTTCAGTGTTTTGCACATGGCTATTATAAATATCAAAGGAGTGAAAATAGTGTCAGAACTTTATCCTGTTCGCCTTATTCCTGTTTTTAAGGATTATCTCTGGGGTGGAACAAAATTAAAAACTGTGTTTAATAAAAAATCAGAACTGAATATACTGGCAGAAAGTTGGGAACTATCGGCTAATAAGGACGGTCAAAGTATAATAGCCAATGGTAAATATCAAGGATATGGCTTGAAAGAGTACATAGATATAGTTGGAAAGGAAATTGTAGGTACAAAAGGTCTTGCCCTTGACGATTTTCCAATACTTATAAAGTTTATAGATGCAAAAAAGAATTTGTCTGTGCAGGTTCATCCCGATGACGAGTATGCCACTTGCCATGACGGTGCAAATGCTAAGACAGAAATGTGGTACATACTCGATTGCAATGTTGGTGCATATCTGTATTACGGATTTAAAAAAGATATTACAAAGCAGGAATATCAAGATGCAATCAGAAGCAATACAATAACAGATGTACTTAATAAGGTGCCTGTTCACAAAGGAGATGTATTTTTCATACCTGCGGGAACTGTACATGCGATAGGAGCGGGAATTCTTATATGTGAAATACAACAGAATTCCAATACGACTTATCGTGTATATGATTATGATAGACGCGATAAGGACGGGAATAAAAGAGAATTACATATTAGAGAAGCTCTTGAATCTTCAAATTTGAAAAAATCTACTTATTCAAATTCTGTGCTTGATGGTGATGATATTATTTTGACTCAATGTGATTATTTCACCGTTCGTCGACTGAAAGTACAAAATAGAGTGCAGCTTAGAATTGATAAAACAAGCTTTCATTCACTTATAATTACAGACGGAAGCGGGGAATTGTATATGGGTGGAGAGATTCTTAAACTGAATAAGGGAGATAGTATATTTATCCCCGCTCAAAATAATGAATATACTGTTAGCGGACCTTGTGAAATTATATTATCATTTTTATAAAATTTTAAACAAACTTAAGGAATGGAGTGATTTATAGATGAAGTATTATATAGGAATAGATTTAGGTGGAACTAACATCGCTGCAGGAATTGTTGATAAAACAGGAAAAATTATTGCAAAGGATAGTGTTCCTACTTTGAATACACGTCCGATAGAAGCGATAATGCTTGATATGACTAAATTGTGTAAAACACTTTTAGATAAGTCGCAGATGGACATTAATAAGATTGAAGCAGTTGGCATTGGGTGTCCGGGAACGGTGGACAATAAAAATGGTATAATATCGTATTCAAATAATATCCCGATGAAGAATGTGCCAATGCGTAAATTTATGGAGAAACAACTTAATATTTCAGTGAATCTTGAAAATGACGCAAATGCAGCTGCCTTGGGCGAATATACGGCAAATGGACATAATGCTTCAAGCTATATTCTAATAACACTTGGTACAGGTATAGGCGGTGGTGCAGTTATTAACAGTAAAATTTATAGAGGATTTAACGGTGTAGGAATAGAACCGGGACATATGACACTTATAAACGGTGGTGAAAGGTGTACTTGTGGGAAACACGGCTGCTGGGAAACATATGGTTCTGTAACTGCTCTCATAAATCAGACTAAATTAAAAATGACTGACAATCCGGACAGCTTAATGCATAAAATTTCGGGGAAATTCGGTGAAGTAAATGGCAGAGTGGCTTTTGAGGCGGCAAAAGCAGGTGATAAGGCAGGGTTGGAAGTGGTTGAGAAATATACAGAATATGTTGCTGACGGTATAACAAGTGTCATAAATATTTTTGAACCTGAGATTTTGGTTATTGGTGGCGGAATAAGCAAAGAAGGGGAATATCTTTTGAATCCAATCAGAAAATTTGTTGAAATAAATGAATTCAATAAATATAGACCAAAGACAAAAATTGAAATTGCATCTTTGAATAATGATGCAGGAATTATAGGTGCTGCCTTAAGTGCGAATAGATAAATAATATATAGTATAGAAGCAAATATTAATATTTGTACATAAAATATAGATAAATGTAGATAAATGTAGTGTATTTTGTATTAAAGAAAGTGCAGATAGACAGTTAAATACAAAAGAACCGACCTTTCAACTATGAAGGTCGGTTCTTTTATATTGCAATAATGCTATTGTATTAATTTGTTATTTCAACCGGTGTTAGGTTGTTATCCCAAAGGAATATTTTTATACTATCGTTTTCTGCTATGTTTAATGATGAAATATCAATGGTTGAAATTTCGTCAGCTTTAAGAGAACAATGCTCTTTTTTGATACCGTCAAGAGTTCCGTTTTCTGCGTATGATACTACATAACAGTCTACATCTGTATCATGGTTAGAATATATTTTTACCGTTTTTGATGCTTTGTTATAACTTGAACCGTATACCGAAAGAGTACCGTTTACATATTCGAGAGGGGGGTGCGGACATATTCTTGGACTATTTTATGCTGATAATCCAAGGCTATGTCT
>NZ_JBKVWU010000073.1:0-10929 GCF_046972485.1 Hominilimicola sp. | reverse complement strand
TTAAGCCATTTCTGCCGCGCATGTTGCCAGAAATGATTGAAACTTGAGGTTAGCTTTTTCAGTAGTTTTGCCTACGGCAAAACCGCTCTGCGAGCATCGGATGTCTTTCCGATACGCCATCAAACTCCCTAAAATAAAGCAGACAAAACCGTAAAGGTTTTGTCTATAATCAATTAATGTTGATAAGCCTTAAAATATTATCATTAAACGGCTGAATATTTTGATTATATAAAAAGCCTGTTTCGCGTGGCGGTATTGCATTAGGCAGATTTATTTCGATAAGTGAGCCGTTAGACAATTCGTTTTTTACAAACTGCTTTACCACGCATGAAACACCTATGCCGATTTTGGCAAATTCAATAAGCATATCCATATCGTTCACTTCAAGGATATGCGTAGGATTGATATTGTTTTCGGCATAGTAGTTGTTTATATGCATACGGGAAACATTGTCTTTGTTTAAAAGCATAATATTGCCACGTTCAAAAATTTCAAAACCGTTGCAGTTAAGACGTTTCAAGTATGACGGAGTACAGACGAATGTGTCCTGTATTTCACCGAGCGGATAATATTCAAGACCGCTGATGTTGTCGGGCTTTGCCATAAGCGCAACGTCGATTTTACACTCTTCAAGCATTTTATGTGCATTTGCAGATGATGTACAAGTTATGGAAACATCGGTGAAAGGATATTTTTCGGTGAATTTTTGAAGATAGGGCATAAGCAGGTACTTGCAAAGCACATTACTTGCGGCAATGCGAAGTCTGCCGTTGTTTTCAAGGTGCTTTAAATTGCTTTCGGTATCGGAGAGCATATTTAATGCTTGTTTTACGCCGTCATAAAGAAGTCTGCCGTTTTCGGTCAGAACAACACCTCTCGGTTTTCGTAAAAACAAAGTTGTTCCAAGACTTTCTTCAAGCTTTTTTATTGTCATACTTACAGCCGGCTGAGAAATATAAAGTTGCTCGGCAGATTGAGATATACTGCCGCACTCGGCAACACACAGAAATACCTTGTATTTGGAAAGATTATCGTAGTTATACATTTGACACCTCATATAAGTTATTTTTATGGATAATATAAATTATATATATTTGAATTATATCACTTGTTGTGCTATAATTCAATAGTAATAAAAGTAAAATAAACATTTCGGAAAGGAAGGTTTTTGTTATGGGAATGACTATGACGCAAAAAATTCTTGCGAATGCCGCAGGAAAGGAAAGTGTTAAAGCCGGAGAACTTATTATGGCGAATTTAAACTTAGTTCTTGGCAACGACATAACAACTCCTGTTGCAATAGGAGAATTTGATAAGATAGGACTTGACGGAGTATTTGATAAAGCAAAAGTTGCTCTTGTTCCTGACCACTTTACACCGAATAAGGATATTAAGTCTGCTCAGCAGGCATTAAAGGTCAGAACTTTTGCAAAGGAACAGGATATTGTAAACTATTTTGAAGTCGGCGAAGTCGGTATCGAGCACGCACTTCTTCCTGAAAAAGGCTTGGTAGTTGCAGGTGACGTTGTTATCGGTGCAGACTCACATACTTGTACATACGGTGCATTGGGTGCTTTTTCAACAGGCGTCGGCTCAACAGATATGGCAGCCGGTATGGCAACAGGTAAGGCTTGGTTCAAAGTTCCTGAGGCTATTAAAATTAACCTAACAGGTAAACTTAACAAATACACAAGCGGTAAGGACCTTATTTTACATATAATCGGTATGATTGGCGTTGACGGTGCACTTTACAAGTCAATGGAATTTACAGGTGAAGGTATGCACACTCTTACTATGGACGACCGTTTCTCAATCGCAAATATGGCTATTGAAGCAGGTGCTAAAAACGGTATATTTGAAGTTGACGATTTGACTGTTGAATATATGAAAGACCATTCGGACAAAGAATATACAGTATTTAAAGCTGATGATGACGCTGAATATGTACAGACAATAGACATCGACCTTGCAACAGTTCCTCATACGGTTGCATTCCCTCACTTGCCTGAAAATGCAAGAACACCGGAAAACTGGGGCGATGTTGAAATTGACCAGGTTGTAATAGGTTCATGTACAAACGGACGTATTTCGGATTTACGTCATGCGGCTGAAATTCTAAAGGGTAAGCACGTTAAAAAGGGTATAAGAGTTATCGTATTCCCTGCAACACAGGCAATTTACCTTGAAGCATTAAAAGACGGTACATTATCGACACTTGTTGAGGCAGGCTGTGTAATTTCGGCACCTACTTGCGGACCGTGTCTTGGCGGTCATATGGGTATTTTGGCAGAAGGCGAAAGATGTGTTTCTACAACAAACAGAAACTTTATCGGACGTATGGGACACGTTGACAGTGAAGTTTATCTTGCAAGTCCTGAAGTTGCGGCCGCAAGTGCTGTAACGGGTAAGATAACAGCACCTGAAGAAGTAATGTAAAAAATAAACTTCACAACTTAAAATTGATTTTGAGTTGAGTTTGGAACGGAGGATTAATATGAAAGCAAACGGAAAAGTTATTAAATACGGAGATAACATTGATACAGACGTAATAATTCCGGCAAGATACCTTAACACAACAGACCATAAGGAACTTGCGTCACACTGTATGGAAGATATAGATAAAGAATTTGTAAATAAAGTTAAAGACGGCGACATTATGGTCGGCGGTGCAAACTTCGGCTGCGGTTCATCAAGAGAACACGCACCTATCGCTATAAAAGCAAGCGGTATTTCATGCGTAATCGCAAAGGATTTTGCAAGAATTTTCTATCGTAACGCAATCAATATCGGACTTCCTATTCTTGAATGTGCCGAGGCGTCAGAGGATATAGATGAGGGCAATGAAGTAGAAGTTGATTTCGATACAGGCGTTATCACAAACAAGACAAAGAATAAGACTTATCAAGCAGTTGCATTTCCTGAATTTATGCAGGGCATTATCAATGCAGGCGGTTTGGTTGAGTACATAAAGAAAGGAATGTAATAAAATGGCTGAATTTAATATTGCACTTATACCGGGTGACGGAATTGGTCCTGAAATCGTATCGGGTGCTGTTACGGTTCTTGACGCGGTAAGCAAAAAGTACGGACACAAATTTAATTATCAGGAAGTATATATGGGCGGTTGTGCCATAGATAAGTACGGCGTACCGCTTCCGCAGGAAACAGTTGATATTTGTAAAAAATCAGACAGTGTGCTTTTAGGTGCAGTCGGCGGTCCGAAGTGGGATTCACAACCGTCTGAAAACAGACCTGAAAAAGGACTTTTGGGTATAAGAAAGGCTCTTGAATTATATTCAAATCTTCGTCCGTCAATCCTAAAGCCACAGCTAAAGGACGCGTCACCGCTTAAAGACGAAAAGCTTGAAAAAGGACTTAACGTAATGGTTGTCCGCGAACTTACAGGCGGTATTTACTTCGGTGAAAGAAAGAAAGCCGAGGACGGATCATGGGCGTCGGATACAGAAAAGTATTCAGTTGAAGAAATCAAGAGAATAGGTAAGATTGCATTTGAAACAGCTATGCTTAGAGATAAGAGAGTTGTATCTGTTGATAAGGCCAACGTACTTGAATCTTCAAGACTTTGGAGAAAGACTATGATTGAGCTTTCGGCAGACTATCCCGAAGTTGAGCTTACTCATATGTATGTTGATAATGCAGCTATGCAGCTTGCAATTAATCCGGCACAATTTGACGTAATCGTTACATCAAATATATTCGGAGATATTCTTTCAGACCTTTCAAGTGCTATTGCAGGTTCAATCGGTATGTTGCCGTCAGCGTCACTTGGCGCAACAAAATGCGGTATGTACGAACCGATTCACGGCAGTGCTCCTGATATTGCAGGTATGGATATTGCAAACCCTATTGCAACCATTGTTTCAGCCGCTATGATGCTTGAAATGTCATTCGGTCTTGTAGAAGAAGCAAAGGCAATAAATGACGCAGTAGATAAGGTACTTGACCAAAATTACAGAACAACCGATATTATGTCAGACGGTATGAAAAAGGTTGGCTGTAAGGAAATGGCTAAACTTATTGCGGAAAATATATAATATGCTAACAAAAACACTCATAAAGAGTGTTTTTGTTGCTTTATGGCAAAGTTCTTTAATGATGTTGACTTGATATGAAGTTTGTGGTAGAATATAGTATCAGATAGGACTACACAAAATTAATTACATCATTGGAGGCATCATTATGAACATTTCAACAAATCTAAAAGCTATTGATATGATAAAAGGTGAGATTTTATCGGAGATAGCACATCTTTACAGAACTCTTGCGGACTATGACGAAATAGGCGATTATGAGAGTGTTACAAATGAAATAGCAACGGTTATTGCTATGGATTACATACTTGCAAGACGGTTGGGAATCGGTTATGCAAGCATAGATAAAAAAATTTCCGAACTTCTCGGCATAGGTGAAGAAAACGGACACGAACTTGAGATAGAGTTTTCGGATATGTCGGAACTAAAGAAATATTTAAAGAGCCGCTAAGGCTTACAGTGCATTAATGCACTTTGGAGGGACTTATGAGAAAACATTACGGACAAGTTGTTAAAACTTGCATTAAGATAGCATTTGCATCAGCACTGCTTTTGGTCATAAGCGGTGTACTCAGTTATGCGATTAAAGGCAAGGTTATAGCAATATTAGAGATAATTGCGGGGATAATAGCATTTTGTGCGGTTATTTTTATAAGAAATAAAAGAAATGAGAGTGTTAATAATTTTCTTGAAATTATGGCGAAAAGCTCAAATTCGATTTCGGCAAATATTATGGACTCTTTTCCTATACCTATCGTTGTTGTGCATATAGACGGTTCCATATGCTGGTACAACGGCAAATTTTCGGAATTGTTTTTTAATAAGGACCTTTTTGACACAAAACTCGAAAATTCAATATCCGATATAAAGTGGGGAGAAATTTTAAAATCAGCCTCACACTATGAAAAACGTATACGAATTGACGATAAGCGATATTTGCTTATTGCAAATACAATCAGAAACAGAAATATAAGTATTTCCGAAGATGAGGATAAGGTATCCGTATATATTTATCTTATTGACAGAACTGTTGAATATGAATTAAAAAGAAAATACGTTAACGAAAAAACAGATGTTGCGATTATCAATATTGATAATTATGACGATGTATTGCAACGTGTCAATGACAACGAACAACAACAGATTTTGGCACAAATAAGAAAATGTATCAATGAATGGGTAGACGAATCGAATGCACTTTTAAAAGTAACCGACCGCGACAGATTTTATATGTTCTTTGAACATCGCTATCTTGCACAGTATGTCAGTAAAAAGTTTGATATATTGTATAAGGTGAGAAAAGTCGGTGAAGATATGAAACTTCCGGTAAGTATCAGTATCGGTATCGGCGTAGGCGGAAGTCTGTCGGAAAATGATATGTACGCAAGAAATGCACTTGATATGGCACTCGGACGCGGAGGTGACCAAGTCAGCATAAAGGACGATACACAGTATAAATTTTACGGCAGTAAGGCTCGTGATTACGAAAAGAGTACAAGAGTTAAAACAAGAGCTATTGCTGTTGCATTAAAAGACTTTATAAAAAATTCCGACAAAGTAATATTTATGGGACATTCCGGTGCGGACTATGACTGCTTCGGTGCGGCGGTAGGCTTGCAGAGAGCAGTCAGAACGCTCGGCAAAAAGCCGTATATTGTCTATGACAACAATTCACCGGCCATAAAAAAAATGTATGACGACCTTCGTGCAATGAGTGAGTACAGAGGTATGTTTATAAGCAATGACGACGCAGTCGAAAACGTTACATCAGATACATTGATAGTTGTGCTTGATACGCACAGACCGTCAATGTTGCCATGCCCGAAACTTATCGAAAAGGCAAGTAAGGTTGTGCTTATCGACCACCACAGACGTTCGACTGATTTTATTAATCCTTGTTCGCTTATTTATCACGAACCGTATGCGTCGTCAACTTGTGAAATGGCTACTGAATTATTGGAATATATGAATTTGGGAAGTTCACTTACAACCGTTGAGGCGGAGTGTTTGTATACGGGTATCTTGATGGATACAAAGAACTTTATAGTAAAAACAGGTGTCAGAACATTTGAGGCGGCTTCGTATTTAAGACGTTTGGGACTGAATACGGCAGACGTCAAAAAGCTGTTTAACGTGAATAAAGAGGACTATGACCACAGAGCCGATATTGTAAAGACGTCGAAAATTATAGTATCGCAGATTGCAGTCGCAAAGTGTTACACAAAGTATCCCAATATAAGAGTGATAGCGTCACAGGCGGCTGATGAAATGCTTAATATAGGTGATATTCGTGCGTCGATAGTTGTATATGCACAGGACGGCGGCGTGGGTATAAGCGCCCGTTCGCTCGGTGATATTAATGTACAGCTTATTATGGAGTATCTCGGCGGCGGCGGACACAGTACCGTTGCCGGTGCACAAGTAAAAGACAAAAATGTAGATATGGTAATTGAGGACGTTGAAAAGGCTGTCTTTGATTACGTTGCAAATAATGAAAGTTAATTGGAGGAAGGACAATGCAAGTTATATTGACAAGAGATGTAAAAGGACAAGGTAAAAAAGGTCAGATGGTAAATGTATCTGACGGTTATGCAAGAAACTATCTTTTGCCGAGAGGTCTTGCCGAACCGGCTACAAAGTCGAATATAAACGTAATGAAGGGTAAGCAGGAATCTCTTGAATACAAGAAAAAAGTTGAGCTTGAAGAGGCAAATGCAATAGCAGAGAAAATGAAAGAAATCAAGGTTGTGCTAAAGGCTAAAGCAGGCGAAAACGGTAAACTTTTCGGATCTGTAACATCAAAAGACGTAGCAGAGGCGCTTACTTCACAACACCACATCAAACTTGACAAAAAGAAATTTGTTATGCCTGACGGCATAAAGACATTGGGAACAACAACTGTTGACGTAAAAATTTATACAGGCGTTGTCGGTAAGTTAAACGTAGTTGTAGAACAGATATAACTTTGGGGAGGTAATGGATTTATGGCAGAAATGTCGAATCCTGTTGACGTAATGGGCAGAGAACTGCCATATAGTCAAGAGGCGGAATTGGCTGTAATAGGCAGTGCGCTTACTAATTTGCACAGTGTTGCGGAGTCGGTTGAAATACTTAGACCGTCTGATTTTTACTTCCCACAGAATAAGGAAATATTCAGTGTGATTCTTGATTTATTTAACGAAAATGCGGCTATAGATTTTATTACTGTTTCAAATAAGTTGAGCCAAAGCGACAAACTTGAGGCTGTCGGAGGTATCGCTTATTTGAGAAATGCGGCAACAAATGTGCCGACAACAAGGCACGTGACGTATTATTCGCAAATAATTAAGGAAAAGGCAGTTTTGAGAACACTTATTAAAAGTGCCAACGATATTTCCGATATGGCTTACGGTCAGAACGATAAAGTCGAAAGAATAGTCGACCAAGCCGAACAGCTTATTTTTGACGTTACATCATCAAACAACAAGAGTGATATACTTCCTATAAGTGAGATATTCATGGGCAGTTATCAGGAACTTGTTGAAAACTCTTTAAATCAAAGCGGTATAACGGGTTTGCCGACAGGCTTTGATGAACTTAACAGACGTACGGGCGGTTTTCATGGCGGTGAACTTATTCTTATCGCCGGACGTCCGGGTATGGGTAAGTCAAGTTTTGCGGTAAATATAGCGGAACACGTCAGTATTACCGATAAAAAAACTGTTGCGATATTCAACCTCGAAATGCCGAAAGAACAGATTGTAAACCGTATTATATGCAGCCAGGCACTTGTTAATTCAAATAAAATCAGAACAGGTGATATAACAGGCGAAGATTGGGAAAAAATCGGTGCAATAGTAAACAGAGTTGCAACTGCACCGATGTATATAGACGATACTGCGTCAATAACGGTATCGGAAATCCGTGCAAAATGCAGACGATTAAAGCAGACAAAAAATCTTGAACTTATTGTAATCGACTATTTGCAGTTAATGCAGTCGAGCGGAAGAACAGAGAGCAGACAAAATGAAATTGCCGAAATTTCGCGTTCGTTAAAAATTCTTGCAAAGGAACTTAATATTCCTGTCATTGCACTTTCACAGCTTTCGCGTGCGGCTGAATCGAGAAGCGATAAGCGTCCCATGCTTTCGGACTTGCGTGAATCGGGTGCTATCGAGCAGGACGCCGATATGGTTATGTTTTTGTATCGTGACGAATATTATAATCCCGATACCGAGGATAAAAATTTGGCTGAATGTATTGTCGCAAAAAACAGAAGCGGTGAAACCGGTATGTTTAAACTTGGTTGGAAAGGTGAATATACTAAGTTTTCTAATGTTGAATTTGCATTGAAGGAAGAATAATGGTTTTAGATATTATTAAAAAGACCTTGCGTGAATATAATTTATTGAATAACGGCGACAGCGTGCTGGTCGGTCTTTCGGGCGGTGCGGATTCGGTGTGTCTTACTCACGCACTTTGGTCGCTGAAAGATGAATTTGACATAAAATTATATACGGCTCATATTAATCACGGCATAAGAGGCGAGGAGGCAAAGAGAGATGAACTTTTTGCCGAAAACTTTTCAAAAAAATTGGGTATTGAATGTTTTGTGTTAAATGCAGATATACCCCAAATTGCAAAAGATACAAATGTGTCGGAAGAAACAGCCGGAAGAAATGTGAGATATAATTTCTTTAATAAATTGTGCGAAAAATACTATATAAACAAAGTTGCAACGGCGCATAACAGAAATGACAATGCCGAAACTTTGCTTATGAATTTTATGCGTGGCAGTACGACAAACGGACTTTGCGGAATACCGTATGTCCGCGGAAATATAATTCGTCCGATATTGAATGTTTCACGAGATGAAATCGAAAAATATTGCAGTGATAACGGACTTGAATATATGACAGACAGTACAAATTTGACAGAAAATTACACACGCAATAAAATACGTCACACATTACTTCCGTATATTCAAAAGGAATTTAACACGAGTTTTATTAAAACCGTTACGGAAAATGCTGGCTTGATAAAAGATGACAGTGATTATCTTGACGGTATTGCGGAAGATTTTTATAAACATCACATCAGAAATTGTGCTGTTAATATTGAAGATTTGAATAATACGGATATTGCGATAAAAAGACGTGTTTTAAGATTGATGTTAAGAGATATTTATAACGGTCTTAACGATATTTCGTCAACATATGTTGCGGATATATTGTCGCTTGCCGATAAATCAAGCGGCAGACAAATAAATTTGCCGTACGGTATTGTTGCAAAAAACGAGTACGGCAAAATAATACTTGAACACGAAAAAAAAGAAACACAGCCGTTTGAAGTCAGTATTAATATCGGTGAAACAGTTTTTATTTCGGAACTTGACAAAAAAATTTCGGTATATGAAACGGATATGCGAAATAAAGACGGTGCAATATATCTTTCGTGTGACAAGACTGATAAAATCATTGTACGCAACAGGCGAAACGGTGATAAATTTCAGCCTATGGGTATGAACGGTACGAAGAAATTAAAGGAATATTTTATAGATAAAAAAATTCCTAAAGATAAACGAAACAGTGTGCCGATAATTGAGATAAACGGCGAAATTGCCGCAGTCGGCAACAGAATAGACAAACGTTTTGCTTTTAGGGGTAAAGGCATAAAAATAGAATTTTACGATAATTAAGGAGGTAGTCAGTTGCAGAAAAGATTTAAAGGACTCGGAGTATGGGTGGCAATGCTTGTAGTTGCGTATCTGATTTATATGTTCGCAGTCGGATTCGGTGCATCGCAGACTAAAATGGTTTACTCTGATTTGGTCAACAGTATAAAGTCCGAACAGGTAAGTTCAATGCTTGTGTCGGGAAATACCGTAACGGTGACACTTACAAACGGTGACAAAGCGAAGGTGAAAATTCCGTCACTTGACACGTTGCAGGCGGATGTCGGAAAAGAAATGAACGACCAAATGGATAAAGGCACTTTAAAGCAAGAGGCTTATGAAACCAAGATTTCATGGACGGCGGTTACAAATATAATTTTGATAATTGTATTTATATGTGTGTTCTTTTTCGGATTTTTGCGAAAAGGCGGTTCGGGTGCAACCAATTTTACAAAGAGCAGAGCAAGACTTAATGAGAACACCAAGAACGTGACATTTAAAGATGTTGCTGGAGCTGATGAGGAAAAAGCCGAACTTGCGGAAATAGTCGAGTTTTTGAAAAATCCTCAAAAGTTTGTAAGTCTTGGTGCGAGAATACCTAAGGGTGTACTTCTTGTCGGCTCGCCGGGTACAGGTAAAACACTTCTTGCAAAGGCGGTTGCCGGAGAGGCGAAAGTTCCGTTTTTCTCTATAAGCGGTTCGGATTTCGTTGAACTTTATGTCGGTGTAGGTGCATCGCGAGTGAGAGATTTGTTTGAACAGGCAAAGAAAAACAGACCGTGTATTGTGTTTATAGATGAAATAGACGCAGTCGGCAGAAAAAGAGGAGCCGGTATGGGCGGCGGTCACGATGAAAGAGAACAGACTTTAAATCAGTTGCTTGTTGAAATGGACGGATTTGGCGAAAATGAAGGCGTTATAATGATGGCGGCTACAAACCGTCCAGATATACTTGATCCCGCACTTTTAAGACCGGGACGTTTTGACAGACAGATTGTCGTTGACGTTCCAGACGTAAAAGGCAGAGAGGCTATTCTAAAAGTTCATTCGGCTAAAAAGCCTTTGGCAAATGACGTTGACTTGGAAGAAATCGCAAAAGCAACAGCAGGTTATTCTGGTGCAGACCTTGAAAACTTGATGAATGAGTCCGCTATTTTTGCGGCAAGACGAAACCATCTTGAAATAACAAGAAAAGATATTGAGGACGCAAACTTAAAAGTAATG
>NZ_JBKVWU010000072.1:8000-11013 GCF_046972485.1 Hominilimicola sp. | reverse complement strand
TTCGTGAGCAGATTGTTACTTCAACATACACACTTTTCGGTTGTGAACAAAACCTTTTGACATCATCTGAATTGAACTGTCGTAAGGTCAGAGCATTAAGCCCTATTTTAACAAACGAAGAACTTGAAAAATTAAGAAACATTGACCTTGAGGGATTTAAGTCAATAACAATTCCGTCATTGTTTAACGTAAAACAGGAAAACGATATGGAAACCGCTATGGATACAATATTCGAGGCGGCTGATATAGCAATCGAAAACGGATACAACATAATCATACTTTCGGATAAGGGAGTAGATAAAGATAAAGCACCTATTCCTGCACTTCTTGTTGCATCCGGACTTCATCATCACCTTATAAGAAAAGGTACAAGAATGAAAGTATCTATTGTTCTTGAATCGGGTGAGCCGAGAGAAGTACACCATTTCGCATGTCTTGTAGGTTACGGCGTAAACGGTATCAATCCGTATATGGCATATGAGGCTATTAAGGAGCTTTCGGACGAAAAACTTCTTGAATATTCATATGAGGACGGCGTAAAGAGATTTAACAAGGCTTGTACAAAGGGCATTGTTAAGATTATGTCTAAAATGGGTATCTCAACAATTCAGTCATATCAAGGCGCACAGATATTTGAAGCACTTGGTATATCGGAAAGCGTTGTAAACAAATACTTTACAGGCACAACAACAAGAATCGGCGGTATGGGTATTGAGCATATCCAAAAGGAAGTGCTTTTAAGACACGCAGAGGCTTTTGATAAAGTAAACGGTAAAAAGGCACTTAAAACAGGCGGTGACTATAAGTGGAGAGCAAAGGGCGAATACCATATGTTCAACCCTGAGTCAATCTACAAATTACAAATGGCTTGTCGTACAGGTAACTACAAGCTTTATAAAGAATATGCAAAGGAAATGGACGAACATCAGCAACATCAATGCACAATTCGCGGTATGCTTGATATTAAGACGATTGATAAACCAATCGCAATAGATCAGGTTGAAAGCGTGGAAAGCATTGTTAAGCGTTTCAAGACCGGTGCTATGTCATACGGTTCAATTTCACAGGAAGCACACGAATGTCTTGCAATCGCTATGAACAGACTTGGCGGTAAGTCAAACAGCGGTGAGGGCGGTGAAAACCCTGAAAGATATATTCCTGATGAAAACGGTGACAGCCGCAGCAGTGCTATTAAGCAAGTTGCATCGGGACGTTTCGGTGTTCATATTCACTACTTGCAGAATGCAAAAGAAATTCAGATTAAAATGGCACAAGGTGCTAAACCGGGTGAGGGCGGACATCTTCCGGGCGGTAAAGTATATCCTTGGATTGCAAAGGCAAGACATTCAACTCCGGGTGTCGGCTTGATTTCACCACCTCCGCATCACGATATATATTCAATCGAAGATTTGGCACAGCTAATTCATGACCTTAAAAATGCAAACCGTGACGCAAGAGTAACAGTTAAACTTGTTTCTGAAGCAGGTGTCGGTACTATTGCAGTCGGTGTTGCAAAGGGCAGAGCAGATGTTATTTTGGTATCGGGCTATGACGGCGGTACAGGTGCCGCACCAAAGACAAGTGTACGTCACGCAGGTTTGCCTTGGGAACTTGGCGTTGCCGAAACACATCAGGCACTTTTGATGAACAATCTAAGAAACAGAGTTGTAATCGAAACAGACGGTAAACTTTTGACAGGTCGTGACGTTGCGGTAGCGGCACTTTTGGGAGCTGAGGAATTTGGTTTTGCGACAGGTCCGCTAATCTCAATCGGTTGTGTAATGATGAGAGTATGTAATCTTGATACTTGTCCTGTCGGTGTTGCCACACAAAATCCTAAATTGAGAAAGCGTTTCTGCGGTAAGCCTGAATTTGTTGAAAACTTTATGCGTTTTATCGCACAGGATTTGAGAGAGTGGATGGCTAAAATCGGTGTTAAGACTGTTGACGAAATGATTGGTCACGTTGAAAGACTCAGCCAAAAGACTGTTTCGGGTAACTGGAAAGCAAAAGAAGTGGATTTGTCATCACTATTGTATCAACCAAAAATCTGTTCAAACGATTATGAGAGATACCATAATGAAATGCAGGATCACGAGCTTTACAAAACTCTTGATATGAACACATTATTGAAACTTTGCGAACCGGCTATTAAAGACGGTAAGAAGATTGAGGCAAAACTTGAAATCACAAATATCAATCGTGTAACAGGTACAATTCTTTCATCTGAAATCGCAAGAGCACACGGAGAGGAAGGACTTCCTGAAGACAGCATTAAATTGAACTTTGTCGGAAGTGCAGGTCAGAGTTTCGGTGCATTCTTGGCACCGGGCGTTACAATGAAACTTGAGGGTGACAGTAACGACTATATCGGTAAAGGTCTTTCCGGCGGTAAGATAATCGTTGTACCGCGTAAAGAGGCTAAATTTATTCCGAGTGAAAATGTTATTATCGGTAATGTTGCATTCTACGGTGCTATTAAAGGTGAGGCATATATCAGAGGTACGGCAGGCGAACGTTTCTGCGTAAGAAATTCGGGTATGACTGCGGTTGTCGAGGGTATCGGCGACCATGGCTGTGAATATATGACAGGCGGTTGTGTTGCCGTAATCGGTAAGACAGGCAGAAACTTTGCGGCAGGTATGTCCGGCGGTATTGCATATGTATATAACAAGGACGGTTCACTTGACAAAAACTGTAACAAGGAACTTGTGGGACTTGAAACATTGTCAGACAAGGATATTGCAAAGCTAAAGGAAATGCTTGAAAATCACGTTAAATATACGGGCAGTGACGTTGCGGAAAATATGCTTAATAACTGGTCGGAAGAAGTGAAGAATTTTGTTAAGGTAATTCCGAACGACTATAAGAAAGTTATAACTGTTCTTGATGAAGAACTTGAAAAGGGAACAGACAGAGATGAGGCAATGCTTATTGCATTTGAAAATGTAACGGGCAAAAAAGTAGAAATAGCGTAATAAGTTTGATATATCGTTCGGGCTTATACAGTCAG
>NZ_JBKVWU010000072.1:0-7990 GCF_046972485.1 Hominilimicola sp. | reverse complement strand
CCTAAGGACAGACCTCCAAAGGAAAGAATGAAAGATTGGGACGAATTCCATACACATTTTGACCTTGCTCAGCTGCAGCTTCAAGGTGCAAGATGTATGGACTGCGGTGTACCGTTTTGTCACACAGGTAAGCAAATCGGAAGAACGTCAATCGGCTGTCCTTTAAATAACCTTATACCGGAATGGAACGACCTTGTATACAGAGGTGATATGGACGAGGCATACAGACGTCTTTCGCTTACAAACAACTTCCCTGAATTTACAGGCAGAGTATGTCCGGCACTTTGCGAGGGCTCTTGTACACTCGGTATGCACGACCCTGCCGTTACGATTAGAAATATTGAGTGCCATATTATAGATACAATGTTTGCGGAGAATAAAGTAAAGCCGAGATTACCTGAAAAGTCAACTGAAAAACGTGTTGCGGTAGTCGGCAGCGGCCCGTCGGGATTGGCTTGCGCAGACCAGCTTAATCAAATGGGTCACAGAGTTACTGTATTTGAACGAGCCGACAGAGCGGGCGGACTTTTGATGTACGGTATTCCGAATATGAAACTTGACAAGAAAGTCGTAAACCGCAGAGTTGAACTTATGGAAAAAGAGGGCGTTGTATTTAAACTTGACACCGAAATCGGTAAAAATTATCCGGCTGTTAAACTTGTAAATGAATTTGACGCGGTTGTACTTTGCACAGGTTCGACAAAACCGAGAATGCTTACTTGCGAAGGTGCGGACTTAAAGGGTGTACATTATGCGGTTGATTTCCTAAAGGCTAATACAAAGAGTTTGCTTGACTCAAATCTTGAGGACAGAATGTTCATAAGTGCCGAAGGCAAAAACGTAATTGTTGTCGGCGGTGGTGATACGGGTACAGACTGCGTGGGTACATCAATCAGACATGGCTGCAAAAGCGTTACACAGCTTGAAATTATGCCTGAACTTTCAGAGGAAAGAATGCCGAATAATCCGTGGCCGGAGTGGCCGAGAATCAAAAAGACCGATTACGGTCAGGAGGAGGCTATCGAGCTTTACGGCAAAGACCCAAGAGAGTATCTTACAACGGTTACAAAAATCGAGGGCGACGATATGGGCAATGTAAAGGCTGTTCATACCGTTGAGGTTGATTGGTCAACAGGTGCTCCTGTTCCTGTTAAGGGTACTGAACAGGTAAGACCTTGCGAACTTGTTCTTATTGCAATGGGATTTTTAGGACCTGAACAGGAACTTTTAAAACAGCTTACTCTTGATGTTGACGGAAGAAGCAACATTCTTGCCAAGGAAGAGGATCACAAGACAAGTCTTAGAGGCGTGTTTGCAGCAGGTGACTGTCGCAGAGGTCAGAGTCTTGTTGTATGGGCAATCAGAGAGGGCAGACAGGCGGCTGATGCAGTGGATAAATTCTTGATGAAATAAGTAACATGCGAAAACAGACAAAATTCTTGCGATTTTGTCTGTTTTTTTAATGCGTTTTTAAAAATACACAGTTTTTCTCTTGAAATTCCCTATAGAAAATGGTAAAATAAAATTAATACATATAGAGAGAGACTGTCGACATAATGCCGACAGCTCCCAAAATCGTATCTTACGATGTAATTTTTGAGTGTTTAAAGTAGACAAAACCGAAACGGTTTTATCTACTATGATAGAATGGAATGAAAACTATGAATAAGCTAAGAAAATTCAACAGTAAATATATGTTTCTGATTCTTGTGTTTATTATTTGTTTTATAGGTTTGTTTGTGTATCTAAAAGGAGATATGTACAAATGCGAAATACTTTCGGAAGATGAATTTGCAACTTTGAAGACGTGGACCGTTGAAAAAGATAATTCAAAAGTGATTTTACCTTATGGGTTTAAATATACGGGAGAACCGATTGTATTGACGAAGAAGATTGACAAAGCGAATGTGTTTGATGATTCGCAGTATTTAATGGTTATGTCAAGGTATTTTGATTATACCGTTTATGTGGATGACACAAAGCTTTTTGATTTGACCACTCCTCAAAACGGTTTTTCAAAAACTATGGGTACACAGATTAGAATTGTCAGAATCGGAAAAGATTTAAATGAAAAAACGATAAAATTGGAAATACGACCTCTTTTGGAAGATCATATACAGTATTCCGTTGCGCCTATGATGATAGGCACCAGGTCGGATATAGTATGGCATATATTAAAATCCGAGCAGTCGGAAGTTATTACAGCTGTATTAATTATAATATTCGGTTTTGTACTCTTGCTGTTGGCAATAATAATACGGTGCAGTGAGTATGAGGATGACGAGAGCAGTAAAATGTTTTACCTTGGTATGATTTCTGTGATATGCGGAATATATCTTGCCTGTCAGTTTAAAGTGTCGCATATTATTGCACCTAACGGGTATCTGCCGTATTATTTTGAATTTACGTCATTAATGCTTATCAGTGTAGCTGTATCGTTATTTATACAAACTAACGTGGATGGCGTTATTAAAAAATTGTATACCTCAATGTCATGCATATTTGTTTTGAATGTGCTCGTACAGACGTTTTTGAATTTTGTATTAAAAATCGATTATAAGATGATGTTGTTTGTAACGCATATTCTTATCGGCTTATTTGGGATATTGATTTTATCAACAATGATTATTTTTCACAAAAAGAAGAGTATACAATATATGTTGATATCAATTATGTTCCCGATTGTAGGAAGTATTATTGATATAGTGAGATTGTATCGGATCAGCGATGACAAAACGATATATTTCTTCTCAATGGGTTTGTATATATTTGTATTAATGCAGGTAACACGGACGATACGACAGTATCTGGCAAAAAGCAGAAGTCACCTTAAAGCGGAGGTTTACGAACATCTTGCATTTACGGACGGACTTACCGAGCTTAACAACAGACTGTCTTTTGAAAACGATATAAACGAATGTATCGGCAACAACAGACCGGCTTGTATATCTATTGATTTAAACAATCTTAAACGTGCTAACGATACAATGGGACACAGTGCCGGAGATGTTCTTATAAGAGGTATTGCGACAGTACTTCGTGAGGCAGTCGGAAAAGACGGTAAGATATACAGAATCGGCGGCGATGAATTTGTAGTGTTGATTCACGACATTACCGATGACGGCATAGAAAAAGTGCTTAAACGCATTGAGAAGTGCAGAGTAAAATACAATGAAGAAAATAATGTGAATTTGGATTTTGCAAAGGGTGTATCGTTGTATACGGAGGGTGATACGACTTTTGAAAATCTTGTCGCAAGAGCCGACGCGGAAATGTACAGAGATAAACGTCTTACAAAGAAAGGACGCAGGGATGATTATGAGTGATAAAAGACTTAAAGTCTGTTTAAGAGGGGCGGCAGTGTTTTTGGCGGTGTCGATAGTTTTTTGTATAGCTGTAATATGTGGAGTGAATATACAAAAAAGTAATATGGAAAAGCAACGCCTTGATACCGAAACCAAACTTGCGGAAATGCAAATGCCTACGTTTGCACCGCAGTCGACAGAAGAAGTTAAAAGTGACGGTGACGGTGCAACAGGTGAAAGTAATGCAGTAAAGACGGCGGCTGATGCGTTGGGGATAGATGATGTTACAGCGGGTAAAAGTCAATCCGGAGCAGGTAAAAAGGTAATCGTACTTGATGCCGGACACGGTAAGTCATCATCTGAAATGACATCTGACGAAAAAACAGCCGAAGGTTATGAATATAACGAGTCAAAAGGTAATTGGGGCGAATGGCGACACTATAAAAACGGCACATTCGGCGAAAATTGTCACGGCAGCGGTTGTACAGGCTTGTCGCCTGAAAACGCGTCGTGTTGGTATTCAATGGGCAATGCCGACAGAGATACAGAACCGCAAATCAATCTTGACAATGCCTTGGCGACACAAAAGGATCTTGAACAAATGGGTTATGAAGTCCGTATGACGAGAACGTCAAACGAACAAAATCCGTCAATGGACAAGCGTGTATCGTATTGTTTCCCTAATAATGATACAACGTCAAATCCCGATGCGGCGGCATATGTTTGTATCCACTCAAATGCAGGAGGCGGTCGAGGAACTTCATACATAGCTTTGGGTACGGATTACGAACAGAAATTTATAGGCAGTGACTTTGTTGAAAAGTCCAATGAAATGGGTAATATCATAAATCAAAAAGTTGCGGCGGCAACGGGACTTTCGCAAAATTCACCTATAAATACACCTTATTTGATATTGTTCAATAAATGCCCTGTTCCGATTGCTTATATGGAAATCGGTTTTTACGACAGCTCCGATTTGTCGATATTGCAGTCGTCAAGTGATGAAATCGGTAAGGCTATCGCTGAGGGTGTAGACGAATATTTGAAAAATAATTAAGCAAAAAATGTACTGTTTAGGCAGTACATTTTTGATTTGGAGCAATATTGTTGTTGTTTAAGTTGAAAATCAGTGGTATAATTAAGTCATAAAATTAAATCGGAGGACAGAAAAATGAAATACGGTAACAATAAATACGAAGATATAAAAATCGCTTATATCGGCGGCGGCTCACGCGGTTGGGCGTGGGGATTTATGAGCGACCTTGCGGTGTGTGAGGATATGTGCGGTACTGTTTATCTTTACGATATAGATTTAGAGGCGGCAAAGAAAAACGAAAAGATAGGCAACGGCATAAAGGATATAGAAGGCTGTAAGTCACAGTGGAAGTACAAAGACGTTGAAACTGAAAAAGAGGCTCTTGAGGGTGCGGATTTTGTTGTTATATCAATTTTACCGGGTACATTCGATGAAATGGAAAGCGATGTACATACACCGGAAAAATACAATATATATCAATCAGTCGGCGATACGGCAGGTCCGGGCGGAATTTTGAGAGCGTTAAGAACAATTCCGATGTTTGAAGAAATCGCAGAGAATATAAAAAAATATTGCCCTGACGCATGGGTAATCAACTACACAAACCCTATGACAATGTGCGTAAAGACTTTGTATAAGGTGTTTCCTGAAATTAAGGCGTTCGGCTGTTGTCACGAAGTGTTCGGTACACAAAAACTGCTTGTAAATGCACTTGAAGATATTAAAGGTGTAAAAGACGTAAAACGTGAGGATATTAAAGTTAATGTTGTCGGAGTAAATCACTTTACTTGGCTTACAAAGGCACAGTACAAGGATATAGATATTTTCCCTGTATATCGTGAATTTGCAGAGAAATACAAAGATAACGGCTTTGTGAAGAAGTCAGATGAAAACTGGATGAATAAGTATTTCTCATGCAGTGAGAAAGTTAAGATTGACTTATTTTTAAGATACGGAAGTATCGCCGCGGCAGGTGACAGACATTTGGCGGAATTTTGTCCGGGTGATTGGTATTTGAAAGACAAAGAAACCGTTGAAAAGTGGGGATTTGCATTAACTCCTGTTTCGTGGAGAAAATGCGACCTTGAGAAACGTCTTGAAAGAAGTGAAAGACTTTACAGCGGTGAAGAAAAGTTTGAACTAAAGGAAACGGGCGAAGAGGGTGTACAGCAGATAAGAGCATTGCTTGGACTTGGCGACCTTGTTACGAATGTTAATATACCGAATTACGGTCAAATTCCTAACTTGCCTATCGGTGCGGTTGTAGAAACGAACGCTTGTTTCAGAGCAAATTCGTTAAATCCTGTATTTGCCGGAAATATTCCGCAGGCAATTTATCCGCTTATAAGCCGTGTGTGCGGTGAACAGGAACAAGTTGTCGATTGTGCTTTAAATCGTGACCTTGACGGTGTATTTAACGCATTTGCGGCTGACCCTAATATGTGTATTTCGGTTAGTGATGCAAGAAAATTGTTTGACGAAATGGTCGACAATACAAAAGAATATTTGAAAATGTATTTCTAAATCGGAGGAGAAATAATGGCTGAATTGAAGTTTGAAATAAAAGAATATATCGGAACGGTATCCGAGAGCAGTAAAGGTTGGACAAAGGAGCTTAATATAGTTTCGTGGAACGGTGCAAACCCTAAATTTGATTTGCGTGATTGGGCACCGGAACATGAAAAAATGGGTAAAGGTCTTACTTTTACAAACGAAGAATTGAAAAATTTAAGAGATATTTTAATTGATATGAATTTATAAATAAATGCACCGCTTTTTAGCGGTGTATTTATTTATGTTGATTGTAAACTCAAGTGTATCAATAATAGTTGACAATAAAAATAAGAAGTGATATAATTCCTACATGAACAATAGGAAAGGTCTTGAGAAAAATGATTGAAGAATTAAAGAACAAAATATTTTCGGGAGAAATGATAACAAAAAATGAGGCAATGAGCCTTATAGACGCACCGCTTGACGAACTTTGCAAAGCGGCTGATGAAATTCGTGAAAAGTTTTGTGACAATGTATTTGACATATGTACAATAATAAATGCAAAAAGCGGAAGATGCAGTGAGGACTGCAAGTATTGTGCACAATCGGCGTTTCACTGCACCAATGTTGAGGAATATCCGTTGCTTGACAAGGAAACAGTCGTAAATGCGGCTAAAAAGAGTGCGGACAAGGGTATTAAACGTTTTTCACTTGTCGCATCGGGAAAAAGACTGTCAGACAGTGAAGTTGACAAAGTCTGTGAAATTATCAAAGAAATAAGAAAAATAAGCGATATATCTGTCTGTGCGTCACTCGGACTTTTAAACGAAGAACAGTTTAAAAGACTTAAGGACGCAGGATTGACGCGTGTACACAACAATCTTGAAAGTTCAAGAAATTATTTTCCAAACGTCTGTACAACGCATACATATGACGATAAAATAAATGCAATCAAAGCCGCTAAAAAAGCCGGACTTTCTGTGTGCAGCGGCGGTATTGCCGGACTTGGCGAAAGTATGGAGGACAGAATTGATATGGCATTTGAGGTTAGAAATCTCGGTGTAAGTTCAATGCCAGTAAATATGTTAAATCCGATAAAAGGAACACCATACGAAAACAATAAAAAACTTACAAAGGACGATATGCGCCGTATATGTGCGATATTCAGATTTATAAATCCGTCAGCCGCAATCAGACTTGCAGGCGGAAGAATACTTCTTGATGACGGCGGAAAATCTTGCTTTGAATCCGGTGCAAATGCCGCTATATCGGGCGATATGCTTACAACAACAGGCGAAACGGTAATGTCGGATATGCAGCTTATAAAATCGCTTGGTTTTACTGCCGGATTGTTAGACGAAGTTAAGTAATTTATACGAAAATGGGTAAAAATATACTAAAACGATATTTAAAAGTTATGTAATTATGAAAAAGTTGTAAAGAATTAAAAAAAAGATTGAAATATAAGAAAATAAGTGATATAATATACGCTATGTTAATATGTCTGTAATAGGACACAGAAGGAGGATATTATCACTATGGCAGTGAAAAATGAACAAATCGAAAAAAACCTTGTAAAACTTACATTTGAAGTAAGTGCAGAGGATTTTGACAAGGCAATTAATCAGGTGTACAAAAAGAATGTAAAAAAGTTTAACGTACCTGGTTACAGAAAAGGCAAAGCTCCAAGAAAGATTATCGAAAAGTATTATACAGAGGCTGTATTCTATGATGAAGCTATTAACAGCGTACTTCCGCAGGCTTATGACGAAGCTCTAAAGGAATCAGGTGTTGAATCAGTTGCAAGACCTGAAATTGACGTTGAAGAAATCAAAAAGGGTGAGCCTGTAGTATTTACAGCACTTGTTACAACTAAGCCGGAAGTTAAGCTTGGCGATTACAAAGGTATAGAAGTGGAAAAAATTGACCATACTGTAACAGATGAAGATGTAGACAAGGATATCGAGGCTACACAAAAGAAGAATGCAAGACTTATCACAGTTGACGACAGAGCAATCGAAAACGGTGACATCGCAGTTATCGACTTTGAAGGCTTTGTAGACGATGTTGCATTTGAAGGCGGCAAGGGCGAAGACTATGAACTTGAAATCGGTTCGGGTACATTCATTCCTGGATTTGAAGAACAGCTTGTAGG
>NZ_JBKVWU010000071.1:0-11215 GCF_046972485.1 Hominilimicola sp. | reverse complement strand
ATTATTATACACTCTATTACCCCTTTTGTCAACACTTTTTTTCATTTTTTTTGAACTTTTTTTCATTTTTTTTGAACTTTTTTTCATTATACTATATATTGTGGATTATTTCTTATTATACATACTATTTGCATCGATTACAATAAAAAAGAACTGTAACAAATCGTTACAGTTCCTTTATCAGCCTATTTTAAACCACATTTAATTTTTTCTTTAGTTCTCAAACAAACCTCTATAAATTTATCAATACCCAAAGTTCCGCAAATAAATATTACAGGTGCGAAATTTGAAAAATATCTTCGGTTTGTTTCCCAGCAAAGCAAAAACAAATATACTCCAAATATCGTCAAATACAATGAAAACATCTTTTTACGTTTTTCATCATCAGAGCATACAA
This sequence comes from Hominilimicola sp., assembly GCF_046972485.1. Taxonomy (NCBI): domain Bacteria; kingdom Bacillati; phylum Bacillota; class Clostridia; order Eubacteriales; family Oscillospiraceae; genus Hominilimicola; species Hominilimicola sp. Next base: position 10,818 of record NZ_JBKVWU010000071.1, on the reverse strand, counting down.
ATCCCCATGCAGCAGTTAACATCAAAATTAATATTGCAATATGCATTGATGTTGCATATGTTGCATACTTTTTATAATTCTTCCCCTCGGGCAAAATCCAATTATGCAACTTTGTATCGGTTTGAGGATTACAATTATAAAAATCTTCAGCACCATATGTTCCGTTTCCGAAATCTGCTGTTGATTTTGTCATTGCCAAATCAAATATACCACAAAAACCCAATTTTTTTATTCTATCGAAAATCTCTTTATTTATCTTACTGTTTCTGTTTTCATCGTAATCATATTTCCTTGTAAACTCATAATCCTCAGGATTATATACACCATCACCTTTAAGCCCCATCATGACCCAATGATTATACGGTGTATTTTCACCATTAGCCGTTTGTCTGTCCAAATGAGAAGAATACATATATAAATTAAATGTTACATTAAATATCATCATAATACTCACTACGCTGACAAGAATTTTCGTAAACTCCTTGAATTTTCTGTTTATGAGCAAATCAATGCCTACCGCTATAGCAATTATGATTACAGTGAATTTATTCAAACTTCCTATTGTAATTGTCAGTCCCATTAATATATATGTAATTATTTTTCTTTTTCCCGATTGCTCTTTAGAGTTCAGATATAAATAGAAAAATAATACCGGGAACATAACAGAAAGCATATCAGTATACACAGCACCGCCCAAAAAATAGAATTGCACACTGAATCCAAACAGTACCAATGCAAAAACAGCATGTTTTACGTCAGCTATTTTCTTGCAAATCAGTGATACTATTACTGTTGTACAGCTTACCATAATACTGTTTATTACGACAGAAACCGCAAAATAGTCTTTAATTCCAAATATTGATGCAATTTTGAAAAACAAATGCAAAAATGCCATTGCCGCAAGATTGTTAGGAAATCTATAGAAATATTCATAATAATTTTCAAACGTCCCTGTTTCAACCCATTCAATAGCACCTTTATGTATCGCGCCAACATCCCACAACGGATCATACCTTAATGCAATTCCCAATACAATCTCTATTATAAACATACCTATACCAAATGAGATAAGTATCTTATTATAATTTTTCTCAATGAATTTCTCGTTTTTGGAAAGGTTTTTATATATTATTGTCAACCCGACTAAGCATATTGTTGTAACACAAATCAAGTGCAATGCTTTATAATATGTATTATGCAATATTATATTTATTGCAGTAAAAGTAAAACATATTGCAAACAACAAATAAAATAACCATATGATTTTTTTCTTCATATGTACTTCTCCTTAAACATTAATTAACACCTGCAAACATACTGATAATACCTATACAAATAGGTACAACCATAGCTATTGCGGTAACAAGACAAATAATTCTGATTGTTTTTTTGCTAAACATTTCTTACACCTCTATTCCGTTTTATCAAGTAATCTGCTTATAATAGACGCAGCCTGCGCACGAGTTGCGGTTTGCTGCGGTCTGAACGTATCATCGTCCATACCCGATATTAAGCCGTTTGTATACGCATATCTGACGCCGTCCAATGCCCATTGCGATATTTGGCTTACATCATCAAGCTGTAAATCGACAGGAGTAAGTATATTATAAGACTCCTCCTCATCACAACTGTATTGATACAGCATATAAACCATATACGCCATTTCTTCACGTTTTATCGGCTTATCGCCGTCAAAAAAGCCACTGTAAATAGCCTTGCCGTCTGTTATCTTTGCTGCATAATTGCCAATCATATTTTCAGGTATCAAGCCTTTGTCGAGTGCACTTTGCACACAACCTCCGTACCAATCGGACGCGGTAACATCAAGACATTCGCCGCTCCTGTACGGCACATCGGCAATACCGACTGTACCCAAAGCCATCTTCAAAAACTCTGCACGCGTTACAGTTCCGTCCGGATTAAATTCTGTATCCGAAACACCGTGTATAATATCTTTGTCGGCAAGCTCATTGATAACCTCTTCCGCCCAATGACCTTTGATGTCGTTAAATTCAGCCGCACTTGCCGATACCGCCGTCATTGACGACAATATCAATGCCACTGCGACTACTTTCTTTATATTCATTCCTATTTCTCCTATTTTAAATTATTCATTACAACCGCCGCCTGTGCACGTGTCAAATTCTCTTTCGGTGCAAAGCGACCGTCTTCCATACCGTCTATATATTTCAAATTATAAGCATGTACTACATAACTTATATATTTTTCATCAATTTCATCACTGTCTTTAAACGAAAAAACAGGAATACGTCTTTCATTGTCCCAGTCTCTCCAGTTTCTCATTTTATAATTTTTGCAACGAGTTGCAATTACAGCCATTTCCTCACGAGTAATAGGCTTATCACCGTAAAACTTACCCGTATAAACATTTACATTAGCTCTGACAGCCTTTTCTTTCTCTGTTGATTCTTTAAGAGTTTTTGTAACATTTGTAAAATCACAGTCCTCAATCATTTCTTCAGGAATAATATCCTTATCCAACGCACCCTGCAAATAGTAGCAATACCAATCATCATTTGTTGCGTCAAGGCATTCGCCGTCACGATATGCGTGACCGACTATGCCCAACGAATCCATCGCCATTTTCAAAAATTCCGCACGCGTTACAGTTCCGTCGGGATTAAACTTTCCGTCACCGACTCCCGATACTTTGTCATTCTCTGCAAGTGTTTTTATAACATCTTCCGCCCAATGACCTTGTATATCCGTAAATGTTTCGTCACCCTTTAAATACTTTGCCAGTTCAGGCACATTTTCCGGAATTGCATCCGCAATAAGCTTTGCAACTCTCTTTGCGCCTTTGGCTTTCATATGAGTGGTGTCGTTCGTACCTGACGGATAAGCCTTACTTTCAAGCGGCTCACATATAAAATAGCCCGACAAAACACGATTCTTACTCATACTGTTCCACGCATCTGTCACGATTTTATTTTCATCAATAAATTTGCAGCCTGTTTCTTCTGCGATTTCACGCGTAGGGTCTGCGTAATCTTTTCGCGACTCCATAAAACAGTTGTTTTCTTTGTCCCACCAAGCAGCCGCATTTGCAGTCATAAGCACAGGTGTTCCGCCGCGTTTTTCAACCTCACCGATATACTTGTCTGTAATTAACTTTTTGTAGTCCTCAACACTTATGTATCTTTCCGGTTTATTTTCAGCACCGTCATTTATACCGAACTGAATAAACACATAGTCACCAGGGTGCATTTCTGTAAGTATTCTGTCAAGTCTGCCGTCGTTGTCATAACTCTTTGAACTTCTTCCGCCCATTGCACGGTTTTCAATAATTATATCGTCATTAAAATAATCGGCAAAAACTTGTCCCCAACCTGTTTGAGGGTATACCTTTGTATAGTTGTAAGTTTGTGCCGTTGAATCACCTGCAATATATATAGTAGGTTTTTCGGCTTTTTCTCGTGTCGGTAACTGTTCTATTTCTATTTCCGTCACGTTAGGGTTGTCACCCTTAACCTGTACAGTGATTTTTCCGTTTTTCGGCACAACAGGCTGTTCATTTTCCTGTGTTTCGCCTGCCTCAAGCGTGTACGCTCTTACACGTTCACCGCCGTTTATATAAATATTCGCATTTGTTTCTGTTTTTCCGCCTGTTGTTACCGTTACAGTGTAGTCACCGTCAGGCACTTCCACTTCTTTCGTAACACCGTCCGTCTTGTCTGCTTTTACTTTCGTCATATCGAATTTTTCCGAATACAATCCGTCCGCTTTTGCAATAGGTATTATGCAAGCCGACATAACAGACATAGTAAGTATAGCTGATATAATTTTTCTTATTTTCATTAAAAATCACCCCTTAAAATTTATTATATTACATCTGTAAATAAATTGCAATATAAAAAACAGTCTATTTCTTTTTTCTTAACTCTCTAAAAAATTCAGTCAATATGCTTGCACATTTATCTTCCGTTATACCGCCTGTCACATTGACATTGTGATTGAACATACCGCTTTCAAATAAATTGATAACCGAACCGGCACAACCGGACTTTTTGTCATACGCACCGAAATACAAATTTTCAATGCGTGAATTAATAATCGCCCCTGCACACATCGGACAAGGCTCAAGCGTAACATACATTTCACATCGCGGTAATCTCCAACCGCCGAGTTTTTTGCAAGCCTTGTTTATCGCTATTATTTCGGCGTGAAGTAATGCGTTTTTCTTGGTTTCACGCTTGTTGTACCCTCTTGCGATAATCTCACCGTCACGCACTATAACCGCACCGATTGGAGTTTCACCGATTGACGCGGCTTTTTTTGCTTGCTTCAGTGCCTCTTTCATAAATTTTTCTTCCATATAATTCTCCATTCAGTAGATATAACCTTATTTTATCACACCTCTTGACATATGTCAAAAATAGTAGTAAAATGTGATAAGCAACCGCGTTGGTTGTTGCTTGCCGATATACAATCGTCGGTAAGATGTAGTATGGTAGAAAAGGAGATATGAAAAATGATTGTAATTCTAAAACAAAACGCAGAACAAAACGAGGTAAACGCACTTTTAAAGCAACTGGAGGACATGGGCTTTGACCATCATTACAGTAAGGGCGAAAATTCCGCAATAGTTGGTATTATCGGTGATACTTCAACTCTTGACACAGACGATTTAAAGACTATCGACGTAGTCGCAGACGTTAAGAGAGTTTCCGAGCCGTTCAAGCTTGCAAACCGCAAGTTCCACCCGGATAACAGTATTTTCAACATTGCCGGCAGAACAGTAGGTGAAGGTCATTTCAGCGTCATTGCAGGTCCTTGTTCGGTAGAAACAGTTCCGCAAATGACAGAAACAGCCGAAGCAGTTAAAAAGAGCGGTGCTTCATTTTTAAGAGGCGGTGCATTCAAGCCGAGAACATCACCTTATTCATTCCAAGGACTTCATGACGAAGGTCTTAAAATTCTTCTTGAGGCAAAGAAGGCAACAGGACTTCCGATAGTTACAGAAATTATGAATCAGGCACATCTTGATTTGTTTGAAGATGTTGATATAATTCAAGTCGGTGCAAGAAATATGCAGAACTTTGAACTTTTAAAGGAACTTGGTAAATGCAATAAGCCTATACTTTTAAAGCGTGGTCTTTCAAGCACAATCGAAGAATGGGTTATGAGTGCGGAATACATTATGGCAGGCGGTAACGAACAGGTTATTTTCTGCGAAAGAGGTATCAGAACTTACGAAACATTCACAAGAAATACTCTTGACCTTTCGGCAATACCGGCATTAAAGTCAATTTCACACTTGCCTGTAATCGTTGACCCAAGTCACGCAACAGGTTTGCCGTGGATGGTTGAATCGCTTACAAAAGCGGCTATCGCAGTAGGTGCAGACGGTATTATGATTGAAGTTCATAATAATCCAAAGAAAGCATTGTGCGACGGTGCTCAATCACTTACTCCGCAGCAGTTTGACAATGTTATGCAGACAGTTAAGAAGCGTGTTGAGTTTGAAGGTAAAATTTTAGGTTAATTTAAAGGCAGTCGATTGACTGCCTTTTTGTTTGCAAATTTTCAGATAACAGCACCACCGCATTTGTTTGCAATTTTGTATGTAGCCATATTTTATTTTTGATTTTGCAAGTAGCCACCCCTCCGTCACTCGTTCCTCGTGCCACCTCCCCTCAATGGGAGGCTTTTTATTTTCCGCCAAATCCCGTAAGGCTCCCCTTGAGGGGAGCTGTCGACACTGTCGACTGAGGGGTGGCTCTCTATTGAATTTCAATCACGCAAACGGGCGCCCACCGGTCGCCACTCCGAAATTCTCATAAACGATAGCAAACTTAATCACACAAAAAGGGCGACCAACTGTCGCCCCTACTACACAACTATTCATCTTTATGAAAGTGTCTGTAAATCGCATAAACCAAGGCACCGACTGACAAAACAGCTATGTATATCGCAAAAGCAACAAACACAATACTACCTGCTTTTGTGGGCGGTGTATATATATATCTGCGATAACCAATCACATCTTTATTCACTGCCAAAGTTACCGTTGCAAAAGCAATCGTAACCAAAGTCAGCAGCCCGCCTATATAATACTTTTTCATAAAACCCCCTTATCTTACCAACAAATACACCGTATATGCCACATACATAAAAATCATAACCACACCGCAAGGGCGATTAATCTTTTTATTAGCAAGTGCAAAAATATAAGTAAACAAGCATATTCCAATCAACACACAACCGTCAATTACCACATTAAAGTCAGTACCTATTTTACCGATCGTCGCCGATATTCCGAGAATGAACAACAAATTAAATATATTCGAGCCGATTACGTTACCTACCGCAATATCATTTTGTTGTTTTCTTGCGGCAACAATCGAAGTCACAAGTTCAGGAAGTGATGTACCTATTGCCACAACGGTAAGACCGACAACTCTTTCACTCATTCCCGCCATAAGTGCAAGTTCCTTTGCGCCTTTAACAGTAAGCTGACCGCCGACCACAACACCGACAAAGCCGATTATTATAAACAATAGGCATTTCCACATTGGCAAATCTGCCTTTTCGCTATCCTCCGCACTTTCAATTAATTTGCTTTCTTTCTTACCCATCACAACAGAACCGACCATAAACACCGCAAACAATGCAAGAAGTATAATACCGTCCAATCTTGTCAATGCAATATCACCATGATTTAATGTCATTAAAAGCACAATCATTACAGCGGTTATACCGATACAGAATGGAAAATCACGTTTTAGGATATTTCCTTTTACAGCAACAGGTGCGAACAAAGCACTTGCACCAAGTACAACAAGCGTATTAAATATATTTGATCCAATTATATTACCGATTGCAATTTCATTACTGCCTTGCAGTGACGCAGTTATGCTAACCGCCGCCTCGGGCAAACTTGTTCCGAACGCCACTACCGTAAGTCCGACTATATATGCCGGAATTCTCAACTTTGCCGACAAATCACACGCACCGTCAACAAACAAATCCGCACCTTTAACCAAAAGCACAAACCCTATCACCAAAAATAAAATCATCAAGATCATTACATATAAACTCCTTTTCCTCTGTAATTCCTCATAAAAGCAAAGTAGACAAAACCCATATGGGTTTTGTCTACAATTAAATTGTCTAATCGAATTAGTGAACGATAGCCATTTCTGTATCCTTATCAAAGATATGAATTTTGTTTGTTTCAAATGCAACCTTGATTGTATCACCAATCTTAGCTGTTGAACGTTGATTAACTCTTGCTGTGAACTGTTCACCTGCAAGTTCAAGATACAAATATGTTTCAGCACCCATCATTTCAGTAACTTCAACGTATGCATTACATACAGCCTCAGGTCTGCTTGAAATGAATGCCTCGTCATCGTGAATATCTTCAGGTCTGATACCAACGATTACTTCCTTACCGATATAACCTTCAAGTTCAGGTGTAACCTTACCGTTAGGAATCATAATCTTGTTATCGCCAAATGATGCGTATACGCTGCCGTTTTCCTTTGATAGTGTAGCAGTAACGAAGTTCATTTGCGGTGAACCGATAAATCCTGCAACGAATACGTTATCAGGCTTTGTATAAAGGTTAGCAGGTGTATCAACTTGTTGAATAACACCATCCTTCATAACAACGATACGAGTACCCATTGTCATAGCCTCTGTCTGGTCATGAGTAACGTACATAAATGTTGTTTGAAGTTTGTTATGTAACTTCTTAATTTCAGTTCTCATTGCAACTCTTAGCTTTGCATCAAGGTTTGATAGAGGTTCGTCCATAAGGAATACCTTAGGATTACGAACGATTGCACGTCCCATAGCAACACGCTGTCTTTGACCGCCTGAAAGAGCCTTCGGCTTTCTGTCAAGTAGATGCTCAATGTCAAGAATCTTTGCAGCTTCTGTAACACGCTTCTTGATTTCGTCCTTTGGAGTTTTTCTAAGCTTTAGACCAAATGCCATATTTTCAAATACTGTCATATGAGGATATAGAGCGTAGTTTTGGAAAACCATTGCAATATCTCTGTCTTTAGGAGCAACGTCGTTTACAAGACGTCCGCCTATATAAAGTTCACCTTCTGAAATTTCTTCAAGACCGGCAACCATTCTTAGAGTTGTTGACTTACCACAACCTGAAGGACCTACAAGGATGATGAATTCCTTATCGTCAATGTCAAGTGTAAAGTCACTTACAGCAGTAACGCCGCCTGCATATCTTTTGTAAATGTGTTTTAATTGTAAATCTGCCATAATTAATTGTTCCCCTCTCGTCCAAGAAAAATTGTTATACAAAATAAACCAGATTTCATTTATTCTGCTTGTTTAAGTGTATTGTTATCTTTATAATACATCTTTTTGATATATATATGATAACATATTTAAATACAAATTGTTAGTCGTATAATTCACAAAAATACTTTTTATTCTTTAGTAAAATTAACTAAACATATTTTGATCATATGACAAAAAGGAGTTTTTTGTTTGATTACTCTTTATTTTTTGAGCTTTGTATAACTTTTTCGGCAACATTTGACGGAGCTTGCTCGTAACGGGTAAACTCAAACGAGAACATACCTCTGCCCTGACTCATAGAACGCAAGTCGGTCGCATAACGGAACATTTCGGACATAGGCACTTCAGCCTCAACCATATTAAGTCCCTCTTTATCGCTTTCGCCCATACCCATAATCTGGCCGCGGCGTTTATTAATATCACCGATAATATCGCCCATAATATTTTCAGGAATATATACTTTCAAGTAGCCGATAGGCTCAAGCAAGACAGGGTTAGCCTGTTTTAAACCCTCTTTGTACGCGATAGCCGCCGCCGTCTTAAATGCCATTTCCGACGAATCAACAGGGTGATACGAACCGTCAAGTAATGTGGCTTTCAAGTTCACAACGGGATAACCTGCAAGCACACCTTTCTGGCACGAATCACGCAAGCCTTTTTCAACGGCAGGGAAATAATTTTTAGGCACAGAACCGCCGAATACTTTTTCTTCAAAAATCATATCTTCCGACATACCCGGCTCAAATTCAATCTTTACGTGACCGTACTGACCGTGACCGCCCGATTGTTTCTTGTGTTTGCCTTCAACGGTAGCCTTGCCCTTGATTGTTTCGCGATACGGAACAATAGGGTCTTCCAAAACTGCGCCGACACCGTATTTTGATTTTAATTTGCTTATAATAACGTCAATATGCTGTTCGCCCTGACCGTTTATAAGAGTCTGCTTTGTTTCGGTATTGTTTGTAATTGTGAATGTCGGATCCTCCTCCATAAGCTTGTTAATACCGCTTATAATCTTTTCTTCATCGCCCTTTGTCTGCGGTTTAATCGCCATAGATAAAACAGGCTGCGGAAATTCAATACCGGTAAGTATGATATTCTTACCTTTTTCACATAATGTATCACCTGTTTTTGTGCTTTCAAGTTTTGCAACCGCGCCGATGTCACCGGCTTTTATCGACTTTGCGTCAAGCTGTTTTTTACCGCAAAGATTAAATACCTTGCCAATCTTTTCGTTTACGTCCTTGTTCGGATTGTAAAGTGTGCTGTCACCCTTCACCTCACCGGAATAAACTCTGAACAACGACATCTTACCAACATAAGGGTCTGCGATTGTTTTAAATACAACCGCCGCCGTTGTTTCCGTTTCACTCTGTACAAGCTCAACAGGCTCACCTGTGTCGGCAACTCTCGCGATTTCCTCAATTTCCGACGGAGCAGGCAAATACTTACCCATACCGTCCATAAGCGAACGCACACCGATATTATCCTGACCGCTGCCGCAGTATACAGGATAAATAACACCGTCCTTAACACCTTTTCTTATAGCTTGCTTAATTTCGTCAAAAGTAAATTCTTCACCGTTGAAATACTTAACCATAAGTGCCTCATCGGTTTCGGCAACAGCCTCCATAATCATTTCTCTAAGCGGTGCGACAATTTCCGCCATACCGTCGGGTACAGGAATATCCACTCTGTCCTGTCCTTCGTATCTTCTTGCCGTCATATCGACAATATCGACAAAGCCTTTGAATTCGTCACCCTCTCTTATCGGATAAACGAACGGAGTTACTGATTTTCCGAACTTTTCTTTCATTTCCTCAAGAGTTTTTTGATAATCCGCTCTGTCATCATCAATTTTGTTGACAAAGGACATAATCGGCACACCTCTTTGTTTTGCGTATCTGAACACGTTCTCCGTACCGACGCTTACACCGCTTCTTCCGCTCAATACAATAAGTGCCGAATCCGCCGCACGGATACCCTCTTTAACGTCACCGACAAAATCAAAAAAGCCCGGTGTATCTATCATATTGTATTTCATATCTTTCCACTCTACCGTTGCAAGAGCGGTTGAAATACTGAATTGTCTTTTGATTTCTTCACCGTCATAGTCCGTTACAGTGTTGCCGTCAGCGACTTTGCCCATTCTGTCGGTCATTTTCGCATTGAACAGCACTGCCTCTGTAAGCGTTGTCTTACCGCATTTACCGTGTCCCATAACGGCGATGTTCCGAATTGCGTCCATTGAATACGTTTTCATTTGATTGACCCTCCTAATATAATATTTTTCGTTCATTTTATTTGGCTATCGCTTTTTGTATGTTCTTTTAGACAAAACCTTTATGGTTTTGTCTACTTTATTTATGGGAGTTTGAGGTACTTTTTCAGTAGTTTTGCCGTTGGCAAAACCGCTCTGCGAGCGTCGGACGTCTTTCCGATACCCCCTCATTAAAAATTATTTCTGGCGACATGCGCGGCAGAAATGACTTAAAATCTAAAGTTTCGACTTTGGAGGAACTT
>NZ_JBKVWU010000070.1:0-11302 GCF_046972485.1 Hominilimicola sp. | reverse complement strand
TATATATCGGGATTTATAGTACCGATATATTGGTACAAGTTATATGTAAATGAATCGTAGTTATCAATCATTATAATCATACTATGTCACCTGCCTCCTCAATCGCTCTAAGCACCGCCGACGCTTTGTTTATCGACTCCTGATACTCATTTTCAGGAACAGAATCGTAAACAATTCCTCCGCCGGCTTGGATATATGCCTTGCCGTCCTTGAATACTCCTGTACGAATTGTTATACAGCTGTCAAAGTTGCCGTTAAAGCTAATGTAACCGATTGCACCGCCGTATGTTGAACGTTTCGTTTTTTCAAGTTCATCAATGATTTCCATTGCACGGATTTTCGGTGCACCCGAAAGTGTTCCTGCAGGAAGTGTTGAACCAAGTGCGTCAAAACAAGTTTTGTCACTTCTTAATTTACCTTCAACGTCTGTTATAATGTGCATAACGTGTGAAAAACGCTCCACATACTTAAATCGCGTAACCTTTACCGAGCCAAACTCGCTGACTCTGCCTATATCGTTTCTGCCCAAATCAACAAGCATTGTATGTTCCGCAATTTCCTTTTTGTCAGCCAAAAGCTCCTTTTCAAGTGCCATATCTTCCTCAACAGTCTTACCTCTCGGACGTGTGCCTGCGATAGGTCCTGTCTGAACAACTCCGTTTTCAACTCTCACAAGCATTTCAGGTGACGCACCTGCAATCTGATAATCTCCGAAATTCAAATGGTACATATAAGGTGACGGATTGATAAGTCTTAGTGCCCTGTATGTATTGAACGGACTTACATTCGTTTCAACTGTAAATCTCTGTGAAAGCACAACTTGGAATATATCGCCGTTTTTGATGTACTCTTTCGCCTTTTCAACGTTCGCACAAAATTCTTCTTTCGTCATATTTGAAACCATCTTTGAAGAAGAACGATATTCGCGCTTTTCTTTTTTCATAAGTCCCGAAAGGTCCGTCATTTCCTGCTGAATGTCAAGTAATCTGCCTGTTGCCTTTTTGTACTGATTTTCAATATCACCCTCTGCGTGAATATTTACTATTATAACAATCTTTTGACGCATATGGTCGAACGCGATTATCTCGTCCATCAACATAAAGTGCATATCAGGTAAATGCAAATCGTCTTGATTTATGTTTGGCAAATGTTCATATTGACGTATAATATCATACGCAAAAAATCCTACCGCACCGCCGTTAAATGACGGTATATTTTCAAGTTTCGGTGCTTTGTACTTTTCAATAAGCTTTTCAAGCTCCTCCATCGGCTTGCCTTTATATGTATTTGTTTTTCCGGTGTAATCTGAAATTGTTATTTCATCGTTAAGACTTTTAAAACTGATAAACGGATTTCTTCCTATAAATGAAAATCTCGCTGTAACGTGGTTTTGACCGATACTTTCAAGCAAGAAACAATCCTTCTCTGTCTGCATACGCTTGAACACGCTTATCGGCGTATCCATATCGGCATAACATTCAATCGTCAACGGTATCATATTGTACTTTTTTGACAATTCTTTTACTTCATCTACGGTTAAATTAAACATCAAATCCCCGCCTTTCTTATTTTTATTAAGGCGGCTTTTCTGTGAAAACAAAAAAGCCTTTTTCTTGTATTAGAAAAAGACATAGAAATATCAATATAAATTTATTCTCGTCTAATCTAATCTCATCTGTAGTTATTATATTACACATTTATTTTTTTGTCAATATGTCTTGATAATATTTATTTTTGAAGGTATAATTAAGGTAATAATATTTTGAAGTAGAGCCACCACTCCGCCTTTCAGGCACCTCTCCTCAAGGAGAGGCAAATCGGCTCCCCTTGAGGGGAGCTGTCAACGCAGTTGACTGAGGGGTGGCATTTGCAGCATTAAAATACAAAAAGGAGCATATTATGGAGAAATTCAGTTTAGACAGAGATTGGAAGTTCTACAACGGTGATTTTGAACTTCCGGAAACAAAAACACATACAGAATGTTATATGGCAGCCAAAGCCGGCGGTGCAATCGGTGCGGCGTCACCGGATTTTGACAAAAGCGATTGGGAAACCGTAAACCTACCGCATGACTGGGCGGTATACAATGAATTTGAAGAAAAATGGGGACCGTCGCAAGGATACAAAAAACGCGGTAAAGCGTGGTATTCAAAAAGATTTCGTCTTGATGAAAGTGACAGAGATAAGCAAATTTTAATCGAATTTGAGGGTATTTCTTCCTATGCAACAGTTTATCTAAACGGCTCCGTTATCGGCAGAAATTTCTGCGGTTACAATTCGTTTGTCGTTGATGCGACAGATATGGCACTTTACGGCGACCAAGTGAACGACCTTGTCGTGTTCGTTGACGCGACACAAATTGAAGGTTGGTGGTATGAGGGAGCAGGCATATACCGTCACGTCAATCTGTACAAGAAAAACAAGTTACATATCGCACATTGGGGTGTGTTTGTTCACCCTATAAGAAAAACAGTTGACGTATGGGACGCGGCTACAGATACAACGATTGAAAATTCATCATATGAAAACAAAAATTTCAGATTGAAAACATATATACTCGACAAAGAAGATAATATTGTCGGCAAAGATGAAAAAGTATTCTCGATTGCCGGCGGCAGTAAAACCGAAATCAATCAAAGTATTTTGACATACAGCCCGCTTTTATGGGACATTGACGCGCCTAACCTATACACGATGGTCAGCGAACTTTATGAAAACGACAGTCTTGTTGACAGTCAAAAAAACACATTCGGTTTCCGTACAATCGCTATTAACAAAGATAAAGGATTCTTCCTTAACGGCAGACACGTTCCGCTGTACGGCACTTGCAACCATCAAGACCATGCCGGTGTAGGCGTTGCCGTTCCCGACAGTGTAAACGAATACAGAATTAAACTACTAAAGGAAATGGGTTCAAATGCGTACCGTTGTGCGCACGGCAATCCTAATCCCGAAATACTTGATTACTGCGACAAATACGGTATTCTTGTTATGGACGAGAACCGCAACTTCAATTCAAGTGCTGACGGTATCAAGCAAGTGCAGGATATGGTTATGCGTGACCGAAATCACCCATCTGTCGTTATGTACTCGCTGTTTAACGAAGAACCGCTTCAAGGTACTCCGACAGGCAGAAAGCTTGCCGAAAGACTTCAATGTGAAATAAAAAAACTTGACAGCACACGTTTTCTATTGGGTGCTATGAATACGGGTGTCACAACGGACGGCGGTGCTTGCGATATTCTTGATATGACCGGCTTTAACTATATCACCCATACTTATGACGACTTCAGAGAAAAGTACCCCGATATGCCGATGTTGGGCAGTGAAAACGACAGTGCTTTTCAAACTCGCGGTGTTTACAAGACCGACCACAGCAAGAATATTATCGACTGTTACGACAGTGAAGCCGCTCCTTGGGGCAATACATATCGTGACGGTTTTAAGCAAGTCGATATTCGTCCGCACATTATGGGACTTTTCATATGGACAGGCTTTGACTATCGCGGTGAGCCGACTCCGTTTGAATGGCCGTCAATCGGTACTCAATTCGGCATCATGGATACTTGCGGTTTCAAAAAAGACGCTTTTTATCTTAACAAAGCATTCTTTACAGATGAGCCGATGATTCACATCCTTCCCCACTGGAATTTTGCGGACGGTGAAGAAGTGCATGTTATGACGCACACTAATTGCAGTGAGGCTGAACTTTTCTTAAACGGCAAATCGCTCGGCAAAAAGAACGTTGATAAGTACGATATGGCGGATTGGTTTGTTCCGTTTGAAAAAGGTACTCTTAAAATGGTCGGATATATTGACGGCAAAGAGGTTTGCAGTGACGAAGTTTCAACCGCAAATGCGGCAAAAAAAATCATTATCACTCCGCAAAATGAATTTGTATATGACAGTTGCGATGACGCAGTAATATTTAATATTTCAGTTATTGACGAAAACGGTGTAAGTGTACCGACCGCCGATAATCTTATAAAATTCACTGCCGACGGCGGCGAAATAATCGGTGTCGGAAACGGCGATCCTAATTCTCACGAAGCCGACAAAGCCGAAGAAAGACACCTGTTTAACGGTTTGTGTCAAGTAATAGTTAAGCAATCGGACGGTGCGGAAAATGTTACAGTTACTGCAACGTCGGACGGACTTGAAAGTGCAACGGCTACCGTAAAATCAGTTGCAAACGAAAATAAAAAAATATTTATTCCGTCAGTGAATGAAAAATATATTGCAAAATGGCGTCAAGCGGTTGATTTATCAGAAACACGACCTGATCCGAATGTTAAAATTGAGGACCACGATATGAATACTTGGGGTATCGTGTCGGTTGGCAGCGGATACGACGATAAATTTAAAAACATAACCGGATACGGACTTTACAAAACTACCGTTAATATTAATGAAAACGATAATTTCATTGTGTTCAGAGAACTTACAGGCAATGAAGTTGAAGTTTTCGTAAACGGCGAGCAGAAATTCAAAGGCGAATGCCAATGGGGACGTAAAGTTGAAATAAATGTTTCTGACGTAAACGGTGATGCCGATATTGCGGTTATCGTAAACAGCACCAAAGCAGACGGTAACGGTGGTATTTCAAAACCTGTTGTTATTACAGATTAAACAAAAAGCAAGGCAGAGTGCCTTGCTTTTTTAAATCCGAATTTTCTTCGTACTTCATCGAACTTCTTAATATTTTTTCTCCTTGATCGGTTCATTGATTATTTTATCTATAATAATCGTATTAAACCAACGGTTAAACTCAAACCCGCACTGCTCAATTTTTCAGACTAATCTATAACCCATTTGCTCATAACCTACTGTTTTGCCGTTTAGTTCCGCAACAATATGGTGAATTTCTCAACCGTCGGCAATTAATAGTCATCTACTATGGAGGTCTGTTCGACATAGTAACTGTAAATATCCAATAACGTGTTCGCACCATTAACATCAGCATTTATATTGTTACTTCTGAATCCGCACTGTGCTCCCTTATTACAAAATCATTTCCATAGTTGTTTTTTGAGGTTTCAGACCTTGTTTTTCATAGAATTTTTGAGCCGATTCATTACAGCTCCAAACATTTAACGTCAAGTTATAACAGCCGATTTCCTTTGCATACTTCTTGACATAATCATAAATGACAGTACCAACGTGTTTATCTCTCATATTTTCATCAACGCACAAATCATCTATATACAAATTCTTCATATCTGTCAAAACGTTATCATCTTTACGGTCGGTTATCACGCAAAATGCGTAACCCATAACAACTCCGTCATCTTCTGCAACGAATATCGGACGGTTGTCGTCTTTTACGATTTCAACAAGCTCGTCATTTTTATACTTACGGCAATTTGCCTTAAACAAATCAGGTCTGCCATAGTGGTGTACCATAGCTACCTGCAATAACAATTCGTTTATTTTCTCAATATCTTTTATTTCTGCTCTGCGTACCAACATAATTTTTCCTTCTACTTTTTTCTATTAAATAAAGAGTGCATAGGCACTCTTTATAATTACAAAATTCCAATATGTGAAAACACTATCGTTGCAATATTAAAATACAAGAACAGCGAACAACAGTCCACTATTGTTGTTATAAGCGGTGTCGCCATAATCGCCGGGTCAAGTCGGCATTTTTTTGCAAGCATAGGCAACATTGAACCTATAACCTTTGACAAAATAACTGTTGCGATAATTGACAATGCAATCGTCAGTGCAAGCATAAACGGATAATCGCATTTATGCTGATACATTATATAAATTCGCACACCGTTTACCACCGCCAATACCGAACTGACTATAATAGAAATTCTAAATTCCTTGAACACCACTTTAAAAAAGTCCGAAAAATGAATTTCGTCAAGTGCAATACCTCTGATTATAAGAGTAGAACTTTGTGCGCCGCAGTTACCGCCGGTATCCATTATCATAGGCATAAACGAAACCAAAAGCGGTACTGCCGCAAATGCGGCTTCGTACCTATTCGTTATAATCTGTGTAATCGTTGCACTTATCATAAGTATCAAAAGCCATACGATACGGCTTTTTGCGTGTTTAAAAATACCTGTTCTGAAATACGATTCCTCATTCGGTGCAATAGCCGCCATTTTTGAGAAGTCCTCTGTATTTTCATCTTGAATGACGTCCATAGCGTCGTCAAATGTAACGATACCGACAAGTCGATTATCCTTATCCACAACCGGTAATGCAAGAAAATCGTACTTTCTGAACATATGTCCGACAATTTCCTTATCTTCAAGTGTATCAACGCTTATAATATGCGTTTCCATAATATCGGCAATCTTATCGTCCTCATCAGCCATAAACAAATCCTTTACAGTGATTACACCGATAAGTTTTCTGTTCTCGGTCACATAACAAGTATAAATAGTTTCCTTATTCACACCGACTTTACGAATTTTTTCAAAAGCTTCCGATACCGTCATATCCTTATGCAGACTGACATATTCTATTGTCATTATACTTCCGGCACTGTCCTTCGGATAACGCAGAATTTCATTAATCGCCTTACGCTCGCCCGTTGTTGAGTTTTTCAAAATTCTCGAAACAACGTTCGCCGGCATTTCTTCGATTATATCAACAGTATCATCAATAAAAGATTCATCAAGAATATCTCTGATTTCTTTATCGGAAAACATCTGTATAAGATGGCTCTGCATATCGCTGTTCATATGCGCAAATGTTTCAGCCGCCAAATCCTTTGGCAAAAGTCTGAACAAAATCATAAATTCAGTCTTTTCACCGAACACTTCACCGAACAGTTCGTCAAACAACACCGCAAGGTCTGCGGCATTCTCATCTTTCACAATATTTTTTACTTCAAAAAATTTTTTCTCTTTCAAAAGACGGTCTATTTTATTCAGCAAATCTTGCATTGGGGTACCCCCTATCTTATATGAAATTTTCCCATTCTCATATTTATTTTACTGAAAAGTTCTCAGGACGTTTGTCACTGTAACCAAATGCGTAAAGAATAGCTTCAACAGTTCTTCTTGACGCTTCACCATCACCGTAAGGGTTAGCGGCGTGTGCCATTTTATTATACGCATCTTCACTGTCAAGCAATTCCTTTGCAAGACGTACAATATCGTCCTTTTCAACACCTGCTATTTTAACCGTGCCTGCCGCAACAGCCTCAGGACGTTCTGTTTCTTTTCTAAGTACCAAAACAGGCTTTGCAAGTGCCGGTGCTTCTTCCTGTATTCCGCCGCTGTCTGTCATAACCATAAACGAACGTGACATAGCATTATGAAGTTCCTCAACGTCAAGAGGATCAATAAGATGTACTCTGTCCATATCGCCGAGAATACCGAATGCAGTTTCACGAACAGCCGGATTTAAGTGAACAGGATATACAAGTTCAACATCTTCATATTCCGTAACAATCTGCTTTAGCGCATTACAGATATTTTCAAGCGGTTTACCAAGATTTTCACGTCTGTGAGCAGTTACAATAATTACTCTCTTATTGTCAAAATCAAGGTTGTTAAGGCACTCATCCTTGAACTTATAATCATCACGAACAGTTGTTTTAAGCGCGTCAATAACCGTATTACCGGTTATATAAATAATATCGTCCGAAACATTTTCTTTAAGCAAATTCTTTCTGTTTTGCTCTGTCGGTGAGAAATTAAGATCGGCAATTCTGCCTGTAAGCTGTCTGTTCATTTCTTCAGGGAACGGAGAATATTTATCGTATGTTCTTAGACCTGCCTCAACGTGTCCGACCTTGACTTGATTATAAAAAGCTGCAAGTGCCGCAACGAAACTTGTTGATGTGTCGCCGTGTACAAGCACAATATCAGGCTGTTCCTTTTTAATAACTTCGTCAAGACCTTCCAAAACTCTTGTTGTTATTCCGATAAGACTCTGTCTTGTCTTCATAATATCAAGATCATAATCAGGTGTTATGCCGAATATTTCAAGAACTTGGTCAAGCATTTGTCTATGCTGTGCCGTTACACATACGATTGATTCAATATTGTCATATTTTTTCAGTTCAAGTGCAAGCGGAGCCATTTTGATTGCCTCAGGTCTTGTACCGAAAACTGTCATAACCTTTAACTTTTTCACTTTTCTCTATCCTTTCCTACTTATCCTCATTACCTTTTTTATCGGAAACTTCTTCAACTTCAATATCATTATCATCAGTCAAATTTCTGTTATCCTGATGTTGATGTACATAACTGTTCTTTCCAAGCATACTTCCAATCAAAAGAAGTATAAGCACGCATATTACAAGTAGCAATGCTCTGAGTACGCCGCTTTCAGCCAAAAGTACAGCCGTTATTCCGAGCACACCGCTTATTGCGTACAATATAAATACGGTTTGTTTCTGGGAAAATCCCATATCCACAAGTCTGTGGTGCAAGTGTCCTCTGTCCGCAGTCATCGGACTTTGTCCGCGCAATATACGTCTAATCATCGCAAACAATGCGTCAAACAACGGCAATCCCAAAATCAAAAGCGGTACTGCAAACGATATTACCGCATAACTCTTGAACACACCTTGTATAGACAATGTTGCAAGCATAAATCCCAAGAACGTCGAGCCTGTATCACCCATAAATATTTTTGCCGGATTAAAGTTAAACGGCAAAAATCCGAAACACGAACCCATAAGTGCAATACCCAAAATTGCAATCGAATATTCACCCACTCTTATCGATATAAACACAAGCGATATAGACATTATCGCCGACACGCCTGCCGCCAATCCGTCAAGACCGTCAATAAAGTTTACCGCATTCGTTATGAATACAATCCATATAACAGTAAGCGTTACCGAAAGCCATTCGGGAAGTACCCAATACGGATTGTCGCTTAGGAAATTTGGGTTTGTGAACACATCGATTTTTATATCGCCTGCAAACACAACCACAAGTGCGGCAATAATCTGAATTACAAATTTCAGCTTAGCGGGCAGGTTTTTGCAGTCGTCTATAACGCCCATGACGGCAATAATCGCCGCACCTGCGAGCGTTCCGTAAAGCTGCCGTGACGGCTGTGCAAAGCACAATGTCGCCACCGTAAATCCAAAAATAATTGCCAAACCGCCTATTCGCGGTGTAGGTTTTTTGTGCATTCTTCTGTTGTCTTTCGGTATGTCTATCGCACCGATTTTAAAAGCAAATCGTCTTACCAAAGGAGTCGTTGCAAACGTAAATGCGAACGATACGATGAATGCAAATATCATAAATAAAACTTGTCGAGTTAACATATTACCCTCCATTACAGCACAAAGCCGACTTTCTTATACACCTTTTTCAATGTTCTCTGTGAAATTCTCTTTGCACTGTCAGCACCTCTTTGACATATATCCATAAGGTACTGCTTATCGGCAATAAGTTTATCATATTCATTTCTGATCGGGCGGATACATTCAACAACCGCCTCCGCGACGTCATTCTTAAAGTCACCGTAACCCTTACCGCTGTAATCCTTTACGATTGACTCGATATTCCTGCCTGTTACGGCTGACATAATGCTCAAAAGGTTGTTAATTCCGGCTTTTGTCGGATCGTTTTCACGATATTCAATAACACCCTCACTGTCCGTTACCGCACTCTTTATCTTCTTGGCGATAACATTCATATCGTCCATCATTGAAATATATCCCTTAGGGTTAGGATCGGACTTTGACATCTTCTTTTCAGGCTCTTGCAAGCTCATTATCTTTGCACCCGACTTTGAAAGCATACCTTCGGGAATTTTGAATACATCACCGTAAAGCGAGTTAAATCTCTGTGCAATGTCACGGCAAATTTCAATATGCTGCATTTGATCCTTACCTACAGGCACATAGTCTGTTTGGTAAAGCAAAATATCTGCCGCCATAAGTACAGGATATGTAAACAATCCCGCATTGATGTTTTCGGCATGACGTGCAGACTTATCCTTAAACTGCGTCATTCTCTGCAATTCACCCATATATGTGTAACAGTTAAGTACCCAGCCAAGCTCTGCGTGTGCAGGGTTATGCGACTGAATAAACAAAATTGTTTCTTCCGGATTAATTCCGCAAGCGATGTACAAAGCAAGCACTTCAAGAGTTCTTCTTCTTATATCAGCAGGAGTTTGACGAACTGTAATTGTATGCAAGTCCATCATTGAGTATATACAGTTATAATCTTTCTGTATGTCAACCCAATTTTTTATCGCTCCCAAATAGTTTCCGAGTGTAAGATTTCCCGACGGTTGCACGCCTGAAAATATGATTTTCTTATCTTCCATTATTATCTTCCTTTCACAGATTAAAGCATTTCTGTCAAGACTTCTCCCAAACGTCTTACACCTTCTTCTATATTTTCAATAGTAGCTGATGAATAGTTAAGTCTGAACATATTTGACGGAGCATATATATCCGTTGCAAAATTTGAACCGGGTACGATAGCGACTTTCTTTTCAAGGCACTTATCGACAATCGGTGTGATATCTTCGATAGTAGGGCATTCGCACCATAGGAATATACCGCCCTCAGGCACTACCCACTTAACTTTACCCTGTGGGAAATATTTTTCCATTGCACTGACCATTGCGGCACATTTCTTTCCGTAAAGCTCTCTGTTCTTTGCAATGTACTTATCTATATCGTACTTCTTCATAAATTCCACACACATAAGCTGTGTAATCATCGGTGTATGTACGTCATTTACCTGCTTTAGCATTTCAATCTTTTCCGCAAGCGGTGCAGGTGCTACAATGTAGCCAAGACGCATACCCGGTGAAAGAATTTTTGAGAATGAGCCTGCATAAACAACTCTGTCCTCTGTATCAAGCGACTTGATTGTCGGCACGTCCTCACCTGCAAAACGCAAGTCACCGTAAGGATTGTCCTCAAGGATTAGCACGTCATACTTTGATGCGATTTCAAGCATACGCTTTCTCTTTTCAAGCGACATTGTACAGCCTGTCGGATTTTGGAATGTAGGAATTGTGTAAATCATCTTTACACCGTCCGTATTCTTCAGAGTTTCTTCAAGCTCGTCCATATTCATACCGTCAGCCTCAACAGTAACGCCGACAAGTTCAGCCTCATATGTTCTGAACGCATTAAGACTTCCTATAAAGCTTGGACTTTCAACTATAACCTTGTCACCCTTATTCAAAACAGCCTTTGCAGTAAGGTCGATACCTTGATTTGCACCTGTCATAATAAGAATTTCATCATTTTCACCGACTGAATTAACTTTTTCCGCACGCTTTCTTGCACAGTCTTTCATTTTCGGATAGCCGTCTGTTGTACCGTACTGCAAAGCAAGAGTAGGGT
>NZ_JBKVWU010000069.1:0-11328 GCF_046972485.1 Hominilimicola sp. | reverse complement strand
AATAAGTTGTTTTAAAACGCCGAATGATAAAAGCGACATTATAAGTCCTGCAGTAAGTACACCTAAAAAGATAAACAAAAGTGATTTTTTAGGTTTCATACCGAATAATACTGCGATAAGACTTCCTGTCCAAGCACCTGTACCCGGCAGCGGAATGGCTACAAAAAGGAATAAGCCGAGATAGCCGTATTTTTCGATTTGAGCCGATTTTGAAAGTGCTTTCTTTTCAAGCCAATCGGGAATTTTGTGAAGGTGTTTACTTTTTTTCATCCACGCAAATATCTTTTCAATAAACAGCAATATGAATGGTATTGGGAGCATATTACCCAGTACTGCGGCAATGTATGATGGGAAGAAACTCATTTTCATAAGTCCTGCCGCAAGAATACTTCCTCTAAGCTCCAACAACGGTACCATTGATACAAGAAAAACAATTAATTCCTTTGATATTTTTCCTGAAAGTGCTGTGACAATAGATTGTACAATAGAATCCATAAAACTTCTCCTTAAAATAAAAATTACAGAATTCATTATACACTATATTTTTCTAAAAAGCAATTATTACTATATCAAATTAATGTAAAATCTTTGAAATTTGTTTGTATAGTACGAATGTTATGATTGATAACAACAGTGCTTTTATTAAATTAAACGGAATTGCCCCGTATAAAACATATCCCAAAGTGTTTGTTATAAGCGGATTAGCCTTGCCGCAAAGCGATATAATTTGCTCCATAGGCATAACGTTTGTATAGAACGGTATCAAGATAAAGTAGTTTGCAAGTCCGCCTACGATTGCCATTGCTATTGCACCGAGAACAAGACCTAAAACAGCACCTTTTCTTGTTTTGATACGCTTGTAAATAAGTGATGAAACAAATACAAGTGAACCGCTTGCAAGGAAATCGGCAAGTTCACCGACACCGCCTGTGTCTGTTCTTAGCAGGTGTAGAGCCGCTTTGATGAATGCTATCGCAATACCAGTAACAGGACCGTATGCAAATCCGCCTATCAAAGCAGGTAAAGTTGAAAAATCAAACTTTAGAAACGGCGGCATAAACGGGATAGGAAATTCTAAAATCTGCATAAGTACAATAGATATACCCGACAGTATTCCTACACTTGCGATAAATTTCGGTGTAAACCTTGTTTTGTTTTGAACATTGATTGCTTCCATAATTAAAAAGCCTCCTAAAAATTTATTTTGTATCTTTAGGAAAAGTTCTTCGCATAAATTTTGTCTTGACGCTATGAATGGGAAATAAAAAAGCCCCATAGCATAGCTACAGGGCAAACCATACACAAAAAAACATCTTCTTCCGTCCGGACTTTAACCGTCGGTTTTGGAATTTCACCAAATCAGCCTACTGTACTGAGTAGGGTCGTGGACTTTAACCACCGGTAGGGAATTACACCCTGCCCTGAAGATACACTCATTTATATTATACACGTTTTTTTCAATTTTGCAACTGTTTTTTTAAAATTTATCAGTTTGTCTGCTCGGAAAATACTCAAAAATCACATCATAAAATGTGATTTCGTGAGTTGCTGACAGATTATCGACAGGTTCAAACAGCAATGCTCTGTAACAAAAATGTAATGTCGAAAAGGAAGAAAAATACTCAAAAATTATTGCATCGTACATCAGTGTACGGTGTATAATTTAAGTATGAACAGATACATAAATATAATAAATTCTTTAGAAAATATTTTTGTGGGAATAATATAATTTTAGGAGGGAAAATCATGAAATCTAAAAAATTATTATCAATCATACTGGCGTTGGCAATGATGTTCTCTGTGTTGCCTGCAAGTACCGTTTTGGTATATGCCGATGAAATTACAGAAACAATTTCCGCAGACACAACATGGAATGACGGTGATATGGTAGGCGGTGTTACAATATCAGGCGGAACCGTGACAATAAACGGTGATGTCGGTATCACGGCGGCAATTACTATCAAAGGCGATGTTACATTCACGGGCGGCGGAACGCTTAACAGAATGAGTACATCGGGAAATTTGATAAAAGTTGAAAGCGGAAGTCTTACACTTGGCAATGTTACAATAGACGGTAACAACGTGATAATTTCTGACAGCGGGGCAGCGGCTGCGATTAATATGGCCGGCGGTACTGTTATAATGAATGATGGGGCAAAGATTACAAATCATAAAAGAACCAGTGGTTATGGACCTGCAGTTTATATGACCAGCGGTAATTTTAAAATGAAGGGCGGCACAATTTCGGGTTGCGAAAGCAGAAATTACGGTGGTGCTATATATTTAGATGGCGGTAGCTTTGAAATGAACGGCGGTATTATTGAAAATAATAAGACGACACTTTCAAGTGCCGGATATGGTGGAGGAGCGTTTTATGTAAGAGAAGCTACTCTTATTATAAATGACGGTCTTATACAAAATAATTCGTCAAATTCCGGCGGTGCAATCTATAATACATCATTCGGTACAACGATAATAAACGGCGGTGTGATAAAGGGTAACACGGCGGTAGGCGATTCACCAAGTGGTTCTGCAATTTTTCATAGTTGTAAAACAACAGGAGAGGCTACATTACAAATAGGCGGTAATGCAAATATTAATGTAGGAAATGATATTTATTTGATGTCAAATACCTCTGCTACTAAATATGTTGAAATAACTTCTTCAATAAAAAATCCGTTAATACTTGCGATAGAGGGCGAATCAGAAGGCAGAGTTATTGCTGATGCGGCAGACGGTGTTGTGCTTACATACAATGATATGGCAAAGATTAGACTTAGCAACAGCTCTTACGCATTGAAACTTGAGAATAATCAAATAAAGCTTACTCAAACATCAAGCGGAGAAACAAAATTTCCTGTTTATCTCGGTTATGACGCAAACAACGGTACAAATGCACCGAACGGTAGCAGTGCCGAAATAGTTGCGGGCAACAGTGCAACTTTTACAATAAGTGACAGTGTACCGACAAGAACAGGATATGATTTTCTTGGTTGGGCGACAAATAAAGACGCAACATCAGCAGAATACAGTTCGGGTGGCAGTATTACAATAAGTTCCAATACAACGCTATATGCAGTTTGGAAAAAAATATCGACTTTTGAAACAAATGAATTTACACAACCGCTTGCAATAACAGGTTGGACATACGGTGAAACAGCAAATACACCGACAGCAGTGGCGAAATACGGAACAATAAAATATACATATTCAAATACGGCAGACGGAACGTACACCGAAGAAGTTCCGACAAATGCAGGCACATATTATGTAAAAGCAACGGTTGAAGAAACAGCAGACTATTCGGGACTTGAAAGTAATGCAGTTGAATTTACAATATTGCCGAAAACAATAAATACAGCAATAACACAACTAACTGCACCTGTTAAAAATGAAGTACCGCAGACAGAAATAGAAACAGACGAATATACAGCAACGGTAGTTTGGTCGCCGGAAGTTACAGACAAGTTCGTATATAATACGGTTTACACAGCAACAATAACAATCACACCGAAAACAAATTATACTGTAAAAGGCATTGCGGAAAACGGTTATACCGTAAGCGGTGCACAAACAGTTACAAATGAAGCAGACTCTGCTACGGTAACAGTAGTATATTCTGCAACGGAAAACAAAAACAGTAACGAATTTACACAACCGCTTGCAATAACAGGTTGGACATACGGTGAAACAGCAAATACACCGACAGCAGTGGCGAAATACGGAACAATAAAATATACATATTCAAATACGGCAGACGGAACGTACACCGAAGAAGTTCCGACAAATGCAGGCACATATTATGTAAAAGCAACGGTTGAAGAAACAGCAGACTATTCGGGACTTGAAAGTAATGCAGTTGAATTTACAATATTGCCGAAAACAATAAATACAGCAATAACACAACTAACTGCACCTGTTAAAAATGAAGTACCGCAGACAGAAATAGAAACAGACGAATATATAGCAACGGTAGTTTGGTCACCGGAAGTTGAAGACAAATTCGGATATGATACCATTTACACAGCAACAATAACAATCACACCAAAAGCAAATTATACTGTAAAAGGAATTGCTGAAAACGGTTATACCGTAAGCGGTGCACAAACAGTTACAAATGAGGCAGACTCTGCTACGGTAACGGCAGTGTATTCTGCGACAGGTAGTTATGACACAGTTGATACAAACGAATTTACCAAACCGCTTGAAATAGTCGGATGGACATACGGTGACACACCAAATGCACCGACAGCTACGGCAAAATACGGAACAATAAAATATACATATTCAACAGCGGCAGACGGAGAATATAGCGAAATTGTTCCGACAGATGCGGGAATATATTATGTAAAAGCAAAGGTTGAAGAAACAGATAAGTATACAGGGCTTGAAAGTGACGCAGTTGAATTTGTAATAGGAAAGAAAATACTTACAAATGACAACATAACAAAAATAGCAGACCAAACATATACGGGTGAGGAGATTAAACCTGTTATTGAGGTCAAAGATGGGGATAAAATTCTTGTACTTGATACAGATTATACAGTGGCATATGAAAAAAATATAAACGCATCGGAAGGGGCAAAAGTTAAGGTTGAGATAATTTCAAATAATTATGAAGGAACACTTGAAAAATTATTTACAATATTGCCGAAAACAATAAATTCTGCAATAATACTGACTGCACCTGTTAAAAACGGAGTACCGCAGACAGAAATAGAAACAGACGAATATACAGCAACGGTAGCTTGGTCGCCGGAAGTTACGGATAAATTCGGATATAGTACAGTTTATACCGCAACAATAACAATTACACCGAAAGCAAATTATACGGTAAAAGGAATTGCAGAAAACGGTTATACCGTAAGCGGTGCACAAACAGTCACAAATGAGGCAGACTCTGCGACAATAACTGCTGTATATGCGGCAACCGGTAGTAAGAGCAGTGGCGGTAGCGGCAGAACAAAACGTTATACAGTTTCGTTTAACACAAACGGCGGTAATAAGATAACGAGTCAGACTGTTGCAAAAGATAATTCAGTCAAAGAACCGACTGCTCCGATAAAAGAAAACTTTGAATTTGCGGGATGGTATACTGATAAGGAACTTACAACAAAGTACGATTTTACGGAAAAAGTAACAAAAAGTTTTACACTTTACGCAAAGTGGACTGAACAGAAACAGGAAAACGGCGGAAGTGAAGATGTCATAAATAATAATAGCGGAAATGAAAATAAAGAAAGTTCAAATACAATAGTTTTGACAATCGATGAACATGACGCACTCGTTTACGGAACAACAAAGACAAATGATGTTGCTCCAAAGGTTGTGAATGACCGTACAATGTTGCCTGCTCGTTTTGTTGCGGAAAATCTTGGCGCAACAGTTGAATGGGACGGCGAAAAACAACTTGTAACAATCACAGGTAAGACGGAAAAACAAGAGGACGTAATAATTCTTATCACAATCGGCTCGGATTATGCAAAAGTAAACGGTGAGGACGTTAAACTCGATAGTCCTGCTTTTGTTGAAAACGATCGTACATATACACCGATACGTTTCATCTCGGAAAATCTGGGTGCAACGGTTGAGTGGAATGAAACAGAACAAACTGTTACAATTCAAAGAGTTAAATAAATAAGAAATAGCAGCTGATTTTTCAGCTGCTATTTTAATGTTGAAATATCTTACAATGAATGAGGTGACAATGCAATGTCAAGCACTTGCTGAACAGTGAGTGCTTTTTGTATGAAATAAATAAAAAAAGCGATAACCGAAGTTATCGCTTTAATTGGTACAGACGACGCGCACCTTAATCTAAACAATACAAAATTGTGGGTATGTGTTGTTGTATATGTGAAAGATAAGGGGATAACAAATCCAATATATATTAAAGCATATCTCAATATAACAAACCCTATTTACATTGATAAAGATTTTTTGAATTGGAATGCAGACCAAGTGGTGACTGATTTAGATAAACAAGGAATTATATCGTCCGAAGATGGGTTAAAAATACTCAATATTGCAGATTTAGAATTAAAAAATTCCAAACTAAGAGAAATTCTAAAAAATAAAGGGTACGACGGTATTGTGTACAATAACGAGATTGAAGCTATATCGTTTTTGATGACAAACAAATTTTTAGGACGAACACAGATACAAATCAAGTAGGAATAAAAAAAGTAGATAATCAAAAAAATGGAGGTAAAGAAAATGGCATATCGCAATAAGGAGTATTGGACGGAAAGGTAGAAATGATGATAGAGGACTACACGCCCGAACTAAAGCAGAATTGACAGAGTTCATACGTCACATAGCGACGATAGCAACGAAGGACTGCAACAATCAGTTGGAAACGAAAGAAGCAGACCCGATGTCAGAGATGATAGCGAGGGAATACACGGAGGAACTGATAAAAGAGAAACTACATCAGAAACTAAAGGAGTATCATACTCTGTTTTTGACTAACTTTTGACTAAAATCTGACTAACTTTTGACTAACAGACTAATAAAAAAGTATAACATTTTATCACATTGATTTTATTTATAAAAACACTAAAAAACCGCATAAACACTTGATATTCAAGCATTTATACGGTTTTTTGTGATTTTAAAATTTGGTGACTCGTGAGGGAATCGAACCCTCGTTGCCGGCGTGAGAGGCCGGAGTCTTAACCGCTTGACCAACGAGCCATTAACAGATACTATAATACCACATCAATTTATATTTGTCAATAGAAAAATAGCGGATTTTGAAAAAATATCAAAATCCGCATAATAATCTTTTGGAGCTGTCGATATTTTTGTGACAGGCTCGATAGGTTTATCTGTAAAGTGGGTATTTATCGCAAAGAGCCTTAACTCTTGTCTTAACTTCTTCTTTATTATTTTCAAAGTCTTTGATAGTCATAGCGATAAGTTTACCGACTTCGACCATATCTTCTTCTTTAAAACCTCTTGAAGTTGAGGCAGGAGTACCGATTCTGATACCGCTTGTAACGAACGGACTCTTTGTATCAAACGGAATTGCGTTTTTATTTACTGTAATACCGACTTCGTCAAGCATTTTTTCAGCTTCTTTACCTGTAACACCTGTATCTGTAAGGTTTACAAGCATAAGGTGGTTATCAGTACCGCCGCTTACAAGTTTAAAGCCTTCTGCCATAAGTGTATCCGCAAGAACTGATGCATTTTTAACAACCTGTTCTGCGTATGTCTTAAAGCTTGGGTCAAGTGCTTCTTTAAAGCATACTGCCTTAGCTGCGATTGTGTGCATTAGAGGACCGCCTTGAATACCAGGGAAGATAGCTTTATTAATCTTAACAGCGATTTCTTCGTTATTTGTAAGAATAAGACCGCCGCGAGGACCTCTTAGAGTCTTGTGAGTTGTTGTAGTAACAACGTCTGCATACGGCATTGGTGACGGATGGCAACCTGCTGCAACAAGTCCTGCGATATGTGCCATATCAACCATAAAGTATGCACCGACTTCGCTTGCAATATCGGCAAATTTCTTGAAATCAATAATTCTTGGATAAGCTGACGCACCTGCAAGGATAAGTTTTGGCTTACATTCAAGTGCTATACGTCTTACTTCGTCATAATCTATTGTGTTAGTATCTTCTGTAACACCGTAAGGTACAATGTTAAAATACTTACCGGACATATTAACAGGACTTCCGTGACTAAGGTGACCGCCGTGAGCAAGGCTCATTGAAAGAACTGTGTCGCCCGGTGTAAGAAGTGCAAAGAATACAGCCATATTAGCCTGAGCACCTGAGTGTGCCTGAACATTTGCATAGTCTGCACCGAATAATTCTTTTGCTCTTTCGATAGCAAGTGTTTCTACAACATCAACGTATTCGCAACCGCCGTAGTAACGTTTTCCCGGATAACCCTCTGCATATTTGTTTGTAAGCGGTGAGCCGTTAGCCTCCATAATTCTTTCCGATACAAAGTTTTCAGACGCAATAAGTTCAATTTTATTGTTCTGACGATTTGTTTCGTCTTGAATTGCCACATAAATTTCCGGATCAAAAGATTTCATCTTTTCGTATTTTTCCATTTTCCCATTTCCTTTCGTATAAAAAGTGTTGAGTTGAAAACAACTTTATGTAATATTATATATGTTATTTAATAAAAGTGCAAGTCTTTGTTGCAAATTTTTACGAAAAATTATATAATGTACTTATCAGAAAAATTGAATTGAGGTGATTTCTTTGACGAAGAAAGAACGAGTTTTGAAATTGCGAGAGCTTTTGGACAAGGCATATCCCGATGTCAAATGTTCGCTTAATTACACAACACCGCTTGAAATGCTTATTGCCACTCAAATGTCGGCACAATGTACCGATGCAAGAGTTAATATAATTACCGAAACACTTTTTAAAAAGTATAGAAATGCAGAAGATTTTGCAAATGCGGATTATGACGAGCTTTGTGAAGATATAAAATCGGCGGGATTTTACCGCAACAAGGCGAAAAATATAATCTTGTGCTGTCAAAGGCTTATTGACGTTTACGGCGGGGAAGTACCTGATACAATGGAGGACTTGACAAGTCTTGCCGGAACGGGCAGAAAAACAGCAAACCTTGTACTTGGCGATATATTCGGTAAGCCTGCTGTTGTGGTTGATACACACTGTAAGCGGATTGCAAAGCGTATAGGTCTTACAACGAACGACGATCCTACAAAAGTCGAAATGGACTTGAAAAAGATTGTACCGCCCGATTATCAGCTTAGAATGTGCCATCAGTTTGTGGCACACGGTCGTGCGGTATGTACGGCAAGAAAACCTAAATGTGCGGTATGTCCTATTAAGGAAGTTTGCAAAAGTGCGGGAAAATGCTGAATTGTTAAAAACAAAGCAGACAAAATCATAAACGATTTTGTCTGCTTTTGCATTTATTTTACTTTATATATCTGTATTGAATTTTCATCATATATTTTTTCAAACTGTGAAAGTGAATTGTAATTTATATTAAAATCTTGTTTTTCGTTGTTCCCTACATAAATATATGAAATGTTGTTTTCATCTGCAAATGACTTTAACTGTTGAGAAGAACCCTCATATGCCGTTTTTAATTCTTCACTTCTCTTAGTATATTCTTCTCCGAACCCGTGGAAATGCACATACAACGAAGAACCTACATATATTGTTCTTCCGGCAAGTGAAACTACAGGGTTAATGTGATTTGTACTTGTCATAAACACACCGTTTGCGTCGGTGTTGTCTTTAATATATTCAGAAACTTCAATATCAGCGGCACTATATATCTGATACATTGCACCTGAGTGATATTCGCGGATAATTGTCATAACTCCTGACAGCGTAGCGGAAATAATAACCAATGCCGCAAGGAAACCGCGTAAATTGATACCTTTAAGTTTATTATAAATAAGTACAAGATATTCCGAAACAATGATTACCGCAATCATATATGCTATGTAGAACAGTTTGTTGTTATCATAATCGTTAGGCTGGAACAATATAAGTTCGGCGATTAAGAACAACAATCCGCAGCTAAGCACTAATTTTTTATTATCCTTTGATGTATTGAAAAACGCAGGGATAATGAACAAGAAAGGAATTCCCCAATTCTTGATATAGAACCATAAATACGGATCAGCCTCATTTACCCAGTTAAATGAATATCTTAGGAATGAACTGTTTCCCGAAGTTTGTGAGAATGTCCAGAAGAAAAGCTGTGGCATAGCAAGTACAAGAGTGATGCCTCCGAAGTATATCCAACGCATAATATAGCTTTTCTTGTCTTTTTCATCGTAAAGATAAAGGAAGAACATTCCGGCACTTATAATTCCGAGTGCAAGCAATGAATGTGTGTGTATCATCGGCATACAGCCGGCGACAACTCCGAGAATAATGAAATAAGATGTCTTTTTATTCTTTACCGCATTTACAAGCATTTCAAGTTCAAACAGGATTACGCACCAACCAGCCATTGTTGTTCTTTGTGGTATAATCATATCGCAAATGACATTTGACCAACGTATATTGTGTTCATTATAGTTTGTCGGTGTCTGGTAGTATTCCGTAAAGAACTTTGTAAAGTTTGAAGGGTCTTCTTTTGCACTCTCAAAGAAATACGCAAAACCAAATCCGCCGTTTAAGAAGAAGAACAATATTGCAATAACAGATACGGTTGTACTCTTGGTAAGGGAGAATGAAAAAATGTAAAATCCCATTACTATACAAAGTGCAAATATAAAGCTTGGAATGAGTACGGCAATTCTAAGCGGACAACCGAACATATACAGGCTTGAAGAAAGCGAATCAATAAGGAACGGATAGTTTAATCTTGTTCCCGAAAGGAAACAGTATTCCGGCGGAAATGATTTTTGTTCGGCTATTGATGTAACAAATCCAAGGTGCATTTGTAAGTCACCGTATGTAGACTGTCCCGAGCTTACAGCACCGTTGGCATAAGGTGCAAGGATATGGTTTACCATAAGCAAGCATATTAACAGCGTGACAGGTATAATCAAAAACAGAAAAATCTTATTTGATATAACCACGTTTTCTTTGCATAAAAGATGTTTTTTTAAATATACTGTTTTCTCAGAAAAAATACTTTGCACAACGTCTTTGTGCTTAATTCCCAATACAATTATCGGTATAATCGCCGCAATAAGTAAAAGTATGTGGCTTATGTATGTGAATTTAAAAATCAAGGCAAACGGAATAATTCCTGCCATAAGTATTATATTTCCGAAAACAAGTCCCGACCATAGTTTGTAATAAATATCTTTTTCTTTGAAGAACATCGAACTGTAAATAAATCCGATGATAAGAAAAAGCAAATAATAAATAACTCCTAACAATTAAATCACCTCTGTTTAATAATTATTGTACAAAAAACATAATTGAGCCGACTAAATTAATCGCAAGACCGATAAAGAATAGGGGATAGTTGAAACTTTCCCAATCATTATCCTTCGGCAGTAACATAACCGTTCCTATAAATATAATAGGAAGAACGTCATTTGTGTACCTGTTACCGAAATGTGCACCGCCCATTGTTTTGTGCACAGTTATTGAAAGAAGTTCGATTATTGCGATTGTCAAAACAAGAATCATAAACTTCATATCAAATTTTTCGTGCTTTATAATTGAACGTGCAATATATACCAAGTAAGATATAAATATCGGACTAACCAAGAATATGCACATTCCGTTGGCATAAGGGTATTGCCAAATTCCGTTCTGTGTTTCGGGAACGGAAAACATATTTTTCAGATTTTCAGCCATATATCCGATATTGAATTGACCGAGTTCCGAACGTGTAAATTCGGGCAGATAGTTG
>NZ_JBKVWU010000068.1:0-11742 GCF_046972485.1 Hominilimicola sp. | reverse complement strand
AGTCAAGAATGGGTTGGATGACAACACCTGACGGACGTGAGGGTTGGTCAACATCATTCCTAAGAAAAGGACACGGAGTATTTTTGGTAGACCAACCAAGACGCGGTGAGGCAGGAGCAACTGCTTCAATGACGAATGACAGTATTGATACATGGTCGGAAGATTCTAAAGAATATATGCCGGGTGACCAAGCATGGTACACACATTTCAGAATAGGCAGAGTTGCACCGGAGCGTTATGAGGGCTCACAATTCCCTGAGGGTGAGGAGGCACAAGACCAATTCTTCCGTCAAATGACACCGAATACAGGCAGCTTTGATATGGAAGCAAATGTTGCGGCTATGGATGAAGTTATGCAAGACGTTAAAGATATGACGGGCAAAAAGAGCATTTATGTAATTCATTCGCAAGGCGGCAGAGTCGGTTGGAATGTCAATCCCGAAAATGTAGCGGCAATCGTTGCAATCGAGCCGGGCGGAGCTCCTGAAATCGGTTCGGAACAATATAAAACATTACTTGCCGCAAATATTCCGATAGTTATGTATTTCGGTGATTATATCGATAACGGTCCGGAAGATATTCAGTCAACATCATTCTGGAAAAGCGTGCGTGACGGTGCAGTGGCATTTGCGGAAAGCTACAATAAAGACGGCGGAAACTGTACTGTTGTAAATCTTCCTGATGTCGGAATAACGGGAAATTCACACTTTATGTTCCAAGAAAAGAACAGTGAAGAAATAGCACAACACGTTGAAAATTGGATAAAGGAAAACGTAAAATAACTTGTCGAAGAAATGGAGAGATTAATATGAAAGTCGCACTTGTAAACGGAAGTCCGCATAAAAACGGATGTACATATACCGCACTTTGTGAGGTGGCAAAGACACTGAACGAAGAAGGGATTGAAACGGAAATATTTTGGATCGGTCCGAAAGCTTTGTCGGGGTGTATTGCGTGTAAATCGTGTGTAAGTAAAGGTGAGTGCGTATTTGACGATACTGTAAATGAGTTTCGTGAAATAGCGAAAGAATGTGACGGATTTGTATTCGGCTCACCCGTGCATTATGCAGGAATAAGCGGAGCAATGACATCATTTATGGACAGATTGTTTTACTCTGATTTTTGCGGAAACGGAAACAAAACATTTTATATGAAACCTGCGGCTTGCGTTATATCTGCAAGACGTGCCGGAACAACGGCAACTTTTGATCAGATGAATAAATATTTTACCATTCAAGAAATGCCTATTGTTTCATCGAGATACTGGAATATGGTACACGGTGCTAAGCCGGAAGATGTAAAGTAGGACTTAGAGGGATTATACACAATGAGAGTTTTGGGACGTAATATGGCATTTATGCTTAAATGCAAGGATATAGCAATGAAAAACGGTGTTGAATTACCAAAACAAGAAACACCTGTTTTCACTAATTTTATAAGATAAGGAGATAAACGAATATGAAAAAAGTAATTTCGATTTTAATGACTTTAGCATTTATGTTTGCATTCATTACCGGATGTACGGCGGCAGAGAGCGATAAGCAAGCGTTAGACAATGAATTTTTGCTTACAATGCAAATCGCTAATCCCGTTATGACTGTAAATGGTCAGGAAAAGAATATTGATGATGACGGTACAGCTCCGACTATTGTCAGTGACAGAACGCTTGTACCGGTAAGAGCAATTATTGAATCAATGGGCGGAAGTGTTAATTGGGACAGTGATACAAGCACAGCAATGCTTGAATACAACAACGACATAATAACACTTACAATCGGAAGTGAAACCGCATATTTCAATGATAATGCAAATACCCTTGATACCGCTCCGCAGATTATCAACGACAGAATAATGTTACCGATAAGATTTATTGCAGAAAGCTTTAAATTTGATGTTGAATGGGAGCAGGGCACTCAAACGATCACAATAAAAAGCAATACTTTAAATCCAACTGTAACAACAGAGCCAACAATAGCACCCGATAATCAGACGAACGGTAGTAAAGCGTTGGTAGTTTACTATTCGGCAAGCGGAACTACCGAAAAAATTGCAAAATATATAGCGAATGCGGCAAATGCGGATATTTTTGAAATTCAGCCTGTCGAGCCATATACGGCTGATGATTTGGATTGGACAGATGAAAGCAGTCGTGTTGTTAAAGAACATGATGATGAAAGCTTAAGAGATGTAGAGCTTGCTTCAACAACTGTACCGAATTGGGATACATATGATACGGTATTTATCGGTTATCCTATTTGGTGGGGAATTGCCGCATGGCCGACAGACGGATTTGTTAAAGCAAATGACTTTACAGGTAAAACAGTTATTCCATTCTGTACATCTGCAAGCTCGGAAATCGGTGACAGTGGTAAACTTCTTGAGGAAGAAGCAGGTACGGGAAATTGGCTTGACGGTATGAGATTTAGGTCAAGTGCAAGTGAAGATGACGTTAAGTCTTGGGTAGACGGATTGGAAAAATAATTATTGGAGGTTATAACAATGAGAAAGAATTTTGGCGCAAAGCCGTATTTATATCCGCAGCCGGTTATGATTATCGGCACATATGATGAAAACGGAAATGCCAATGCTATGAATGCCGCATGGGGCGGTATTGTAGGTATGGATAAGATTATTATTGATTTATCAAGTCACAAGACAACAGATAATCTTATGCAAAGAAAGGCTTTTACGGTAAGTATAGCCGATACAGAGCATATGACGGAATGCGACTATGTCGGTATAGTGTCGGCAAAAACCGAAAAAGATAAAATGAAAAAGGCGAATTTCACAACAACAAAAAGTGAATTTGTTGACGCACCGATTATAAACGAATTACCGTTGACTTTGGAATGTGAGTTAATCAAAGTAGTGGAGGACAGTTTGTATTTAGGTAAAATCGTCAATGTTAACGCAGATGAAAAAATACTCGGAGATGACGGTGAAATCTCGCTTGATAAATTCCGCCCTATAACATATGATACAGTCCACCACGGATATTATGAATTGGGTAAAAAAGTCGGAAATGCTTTTAAAGATGGAGAAAAATTGAAATAAATATCTTTGTAGGAGAATTTAAAGTGAAATATATAAATTTAGGTGACGGTGAAATTAAAATCTCTGCGTTGGGATTAGGCTGTATGGGGATGACTCATGCTTACGGAAAACCGTCAGATGAAAATGAAATGATAAAATTGATACATTCTGCATTTGATATGGGAATAACTTTTTTCGATACTGCGGAATGTTATTTGGGAACAACGGAAAATGGAGATATTGCGTCTAATGAAGAACTTGTCGGTAAAGCACTAAAGAATTATCGTGATAAGGTAATTATAGCGACAAAATTCGGAGTAAAGCATAATAATACCGAACTTATAACCGACAGCAGACCCGAAACAATTATAAAGAGTGTTGACGGCTCGCTGAAACGATTGGGTACAGATTATATTGATTTGTATTATCAACACAGACTTGATCCCGACGTACCCGTAGAAGAAGTTGCGGGAACAATCAGTGACCTTATAAAAGCAGGTAAAATTCGTGCATGGGGTATTTCCGAAGTGGATGAGGAACATATCAGGCGTGCGGATAAAATATGTCCACTTACGGCAATTCAAAACAGATACTCTATGATGTACCGTTATTATGAGCCGCTTATGCCTGTTTTAAAAGAACTGCAAATCACATTTGTTGCACACAGTCCGTTGGCAAACGGCTTTTTGACTGGAAAATACAATAAAGAATCGGTGTTTGATAAAGTGTATGATTACAGAAGCGATATGCCGCAGTTTAAGGGAGATAACCAAGAGCTTTTGGATATGCTAAATAATATAGCCACAGAGAAATATTCCACTCCCGCACAAATTTCACTTGCGTGGATGATGGCAAAAGGAATTGTACCTATTCCGGGAACAAGAAAGCTACAAAGACTTGAAGAAAATATCGGTGCGGCTGATATTTTGCTTACCGACGAAGAAGTTTCACGAATTGATGAAACATTGAACACAATAAAAATGTCAGATGTCTTTTGGGGACACAAAATCAAATAAGTTTTAAAGGATGCAATGGGGCAAAACACATTGTATCCTTTTTTATTTTCGGTTATAACCTTTTGGTTTAAACCGAAGAACATATCGATACTTCTGTATATAAAATGTTTATGCTACAATTATTACAGTGAATAAATCACATAAAGATAAATCATAGGAGGTCAAATTTATGTCAAAGAAAATTATAACAATTATTATTGCGGCGGCAATGATTGCAAGTTCGGCAATTAATGCTTTTGCCGTAGGAAACACTTCAAATAATTCATTTAATGTTTCGGCACAGACATATACAACTATGAGTGCAACAGATAAAGAGAAATTTATAAATGATAATTTGGATGTCAAACTGCAACATATGTCATCTCTTGTTACGCTTACTGCAAACGGAGATTATGACAAAATTGCGGAAGAAGTTAAAAACGCACTTGACAGCGGACTTACAGCCACAGAGATAAAAGAATCAATATACCACAGCGGTGCATATTGCGGATTTACACGAGCGGCAAAAGCGTTGGACGCAGCCGATACCGCATTGAAGGCTTTGGGGCAGGATATTACATATTCAAGCAGAATAACGTCAAGTGAAGATGTACGTTATGACGAGGGACTTGCCACTCAAAGATATTTGTTCGGACAGCAGATAGGAACGATAACCGATGATATGGACGGCGCTTTGAAGCTGCAAACAAAGCTTCTTTCGGGAATATGTTTCGGTGATTTTTACAATCGTACGGGATTGTCATTATATACAAGAGAGTTTCTTACATTCTGCACAATCGTAGGAAACGGAAATTGTGCGGGACAACTTAACGGACATATTAATGGTAATCTAAGTGTAGGTCACTCAAAGGATATGCTGCGTGCGGCGGTATTGCTCAACGAAAAATATAACGGTGAAGAAAAAACACAGCTTGCCCTTGATGTTATTGACAGCAATACAAATGAAGTGTCTGAGTCACCGTAACCAGAGCCGTCAATTCCTACAAATACAATAAAGACAAATTATAAAAGTGACAGTGAAGAATTGCTCGGAATCATGTCGCACTTTAAGACTGATGATACAGACAATTATGTAAATAACAATCTTGACAGTCAAACACAAGAAATATTGATAAATGCGGTAAATGCCGTTATTGATAATACCGATATTCCGAAATCGGACGATAAAGCAACACAAGTTTTAATAGATATTGCGGTTATGTCGGCACAAGGCGGCAGAGAAAGCGAGATACCGTCAAAGGTTTCGGAGGGACTTGATGCAGGACTTACTAAGGATAATATGCTTGCCGTTCCGCTTTTGCTTGCACCTTATAACGGTTTCCTAAGAACGCTTAATATGAGAGCGTCATTATCCTCGGCACTGGAGGACAATGATACACAAAGCGGTCAGGAAATTAAAACAACAGTAACAATGACAATAGGAAACCCTATTATGACCGTAAACGGCAAAGAACAAAATATAGATGATGATAATACTGTGCCGGTAATCAAAGACGAAAGAACACTACTTCCTATTCGTGCATTTGTAGAGGGAATAGGCGGACAAGTCCAATGGGACGAAAACACAAGAGCGTCAACTCTTACATATAACGATACAGAAATAAAACTTACAATAGATTCAAATACCGCTTATCTCAACGGTGCAGAAAAAACACTTGACGTTGCACCTACAATCATTAACGACAGAACTATGCTGCCGATAAGATTTATCGCAGAAAGTTTCGGATATACGGTTATGTGGAATCAAGACAGCCAAACAGTGAGTATTATAAATGCGGATAATATAGAAAACGTATTCGCAAAGGGTGATATTAACCCCGCATCACCTAAATTTACCGGTACGTCATATATGAACTGGCTTACCCAATACAATGAAGAAACCAAAATACCTGCATTCGGACAAGTAACTTTTGAGCCTTGCACAAGAACTGATTGGCATTATCATGACGGCGGTCAGATCTTACTTGTGACAGAGGGCGTCGGCGTGTTTGAAATGGAGGGCGAGCCTGCAAGATTAATGCAAGCCGGTGATGTAATTCTTATTCCACCGGGTAAAAAGCACTTTCATTCTGCTATAAACGACAGTTGGTTTGCACATATTGCAATAGGCGTAAATCCGGGTGTCGGAACAACAAATTGGCTTGATAAAGTTACAGACGATGAATATAATGCGGCAGTAGAGGAGGCTCGTGCAAACGGAACTATTCGTGAAAAGAGCGATATAATGTTCCCAAAGGGAGATTTGTTAAATGAAAAGGGATACAGCGGTGCAGTGTACAAAAACAAGCTTGTTGAGAACGAAACAACATTTAATTGCCCTGAGGTTGATAACTACACTATGGAAAAAGGTGCAAGAACAGATTGGCATTCTCACGAGAGCGGTCAACTCATAATCGTAACAAACGGAACGGGCTTATATCAAGAAGAAGGCAGTGATGTAAGAGTTGTAAAAGCCGGAGATGTCATAGAAGCAAAACCCGGAGTAAAGCATTGGCACGGTGCAGCAAATGAACAGTTTGCTTATATTGCCGTAAACGGTAATCCGGGACATGACAAAATAACTTGGGATAAAGCCGTAACCGATGAAGAATATAATTCCGTACAAGCAGGCGGAAATACGGCAGTAGTTAAAACCGATTCGGGAAATGTTCAAGGATATGTAAAAGACGGAACGTATACATATCACGGAATACCTTATGCGAATGCAGATGAAAGATTTGTTCTGGCTCATAAAACAGACAGTTGGGACGGTACTAAAACTGCATATTCATACGGTCAAATAGCACCACAGTCGGGCGGCAATAATTTGCCGACAATGAGCGAGGATTGTCAAAATCTTAATGTATGGACTCAAGGTGTGAATGACAGAAAGAAACGTCCCGTAATGGTATGGCTGCACGGCGGCGGATTTTCAACAGGTTCGTCAATAGAAAGTCCTGCATATGACGGTGAAAATCTAAGTAAAAAAGGCGACGTTGTAGTTGTTTCGATTAACCACAGATTAAATTCTTTGGGACATTTGGATTTGTCGGCATACGGAGATAAATATAAATATTCGACAAACGTGGGAATGACAGATATTATTGCCGCTCTTGAATGGATAAAAGATAATATTGACCAATTCGGCGGTGATCCCGACAATGTAACCGTATTCGGTGAATCCGGCGGCGGTGCAAAGGTGCTTGCACTTATGACAAGTCCGTATGCAAAGGGATTGTTCAATAAAGGTATTGTCGAAAGCGGAGCGACAGAGAATATGGGCGCAAAGTTTACCGACTTAAAGGCAAGTCAAAGAGTAACAGAGATTACTCTTGATAATTTGGGAATTACACCTGACAGAATTGAAGAACTGCAAAATGTTTCATACGAAGATTTAACCGCTGCATCCGATAAAGCACTTGTACAAGCTGCCGAGGAAATGGGTATATATGAGGAATTTGTAAACGGATATTCGCTTTTATGGGAGCCGGTTATTGACGGTGATTTTCTTCCTACAAGTCCCGTTACTGAAGACGGCTTTTCCGAGGCAGGCAAGGATATTCCTCTTTTGATTGGCTCTAATCTAAATGAATGGACTGTAATGGGTAACCCTATGGCAAATTCTAATGAAGAATTGAGTACAGAAGAATTAAATAAACGTCTTACAGATACTTACGGCGATAAAGCACAAGAAGTGCTTGCCGCATTTAAAAAGGCATATCCTAATGAATCCGATACTTCGGCACTGTATGTGGATAATACACTTATCAGATTACCGATTTTAAAACTTACCGCACATAAGGCTGACCAAAACGGTGCACCGGTAT
This sequence comes from Hominilimicola sp., assembly GCF_046972485.1. NCBI lineage: Bacteria > Bacillati > Bacillota > Clostridia > Eubacteriales > Oscillospiraceae > Hominilimicola > Hominilimicola sp. Next base: position 3,887 of record NZ_JBKVWU010000068.1, on the reverse strand, counting down.
ATTCATATGTATTCAGTTGGGGAACATCGTATCATACTGCTGAAATACCGTTTGTGTTCAACAATATTGATAAGGTAAGCGTAAGCGGTGACAGAGATGAAGCAGAAAAACTTTCGGATATTATGAGCAGTGCATGGATTAATTTTGCTAAAACGGGAAATCCGAACGGTGACGGAATACCTGATTGGGAACCATATACGAGAAGTAATTCGGCTGTTATGATTTTTGACAATGAAACATATCTTGTACATAATCACGAACAAGAGCTGATGTCGCTGTTAGCACCGAATTATAAATATTAATATTTACGGAAAGGCTATGATTAATTATGAAAAAAATAATAGGCTTCATAATTGTAATGATGATGTGCGTTGTCGGCACAACATTTGCAAATGCGGCTGAAATGAATTATTCGGACGGCACGCTTACGATAAACGGTTTAAACGGCAGTGCCGATTTATTACACGCATCATATACAGACTGTGTTTTGGACAGTACGGAAATTTTGAATGTATCCGACGGAACGTATAATATTAATGCAAAAAACGGTGATAAGTTGTTTTTGTGGGATAATACGAATACAATGAAACCGCTTAGCGGAAATATAATCGTAGGTGAAAAAAATCAAGGTGAAAATCTTGAAGAAGATACTCAAGGGAAAATTCTTGTTGTGTATTTTTCGGCTCAAAGTCATACAGAAAGAGTTGCAAATTATATTGCACAGGAAACCGGTGCAGATATATTTGAACTTGTACCGAAAAATCCGTACACAAGTGCTGATTTGAATTATTCAAACAGTAGCAGTCGTGTTGTGTATGAATATCAACATCCCGAAGAAAGAAATGTCGAACTTGTATCCGCAGTACCGCCGAATTGGGATTCTTATGATACCGTATTCGTAGGTTATCCTATCTGGTGGGGAGTTGCCGCATGGCCCGTAAATGGATTTGTTACGGCAAATGACTTTACCGATAAAACGGTTATTCCGTTCTGTACATCCGCAAGCTCCGGGATAGGTCAAAGCGGAACTCTTTTGAGAGATTCCGCAAAAGGCGGAAACTGGCTTAACGGTATGAGATTTTCGTCAAGTGCATCTGAAAGTACAGTGAAAAGTTGGGTAGCAAGTCTTGATTTGAATTAATAAAAAATAGCTTTCTATGGTGAGCATAGAAAGCTATTTCGTTGTGTGAATGTTTTTTCTCTCTTTTTGCATAAGCAAGCACGCAAAAACGCATACGAGCAATTCGGTAATAGGAAACGCAATCCATATTCCGATAATTTGTAAGGTATGATTTAACAGCCACATTAACGGAATCAGCAAAACACCTTGACGACAAAGTTGAATAATAATACTCGGTACAACTTTGTCTGTTGCTTGTTTATATGTTGCAATCATTGTAGAAAGTCCGCTGAATACAAACCCTAAAGACATTATACGCATTGCAGTTATGCCCAATAAACGCATTTCTTGTGATGCAGAGAAAAGAGAAAGTATTTCATCCGGGAAACACATAACCAAAAATGTTCCTACAAACATCATAATTGTTGCAAAGAGTGTTCCGATTTTGTAAGTTTGCCATAAGCGAGCCTCTTTTTTAGCTCTGTAATTAAACCGCATAATCGGCAAACAGCCTTGTATAAGACCGTTTACTGTCATAACAATTAATTGTTGTACCTTGAAATATGCTCCGAAAAAAGCCACCGCCGTATCGGAATAGTTTACTAAAAATACATTTACGAAGTTTACCATGAAAGAACCTAATGCGTTCATTATAAAAGATGGTAAACCGTATGAAATGAGCATTTTGAGTATTTGCGCATCAAAGCGATAGCCTTTTAGAATCGGCTTAACTTTTTGCTTTGTGAAAAACAACTGTATCAATGCAATCAGCATTGACAGAGTGTATCCCAAAACTGTTGCGAGTGCCGCACCAGCAATACCCATTTCCGGAAACGGTCCGACACCGAAAATAAGCAATGGGTCGAAAATAAAATTAAACATTACACCGATAATTTGAAACCACATCGGTGCAATCATATTACCGGTTGCCTGCAACATTTTTTGAATTGCGATATGTACCATATTTGGAATCTGCATATACGCACAGATTTTCATATAGCGCAATCCGTATTTAAAAATCTCATTATTTTGCGTGAATGTAGCGTAATAGGGTTTTATAATAAAAAGCGTTGCTATGGTTACTGCCACACCGACGGACAAAGACAACAGAAGTCCGAGTGTTGCCGCCGAATCGGCTTTTTTCTGCTTGTTCTGACCTAAATATCCCGCAATCAAAACATTAACGCCGACGCCTATCCAAATAGATAACGCATTCATAAGTGTAGTAATCGGAAATGAAAGCGAAACTGCGGCTAGTGACTGTTCGTTGATTTTTGCGACAAACATACTGTCTACAAGGTTGTATGAATACTGTAAAAACATCGAAATAAGCGGCGGGGCAGACATTTGCAATATCAGTTTGTTTATAGGTCTATATGCCATTTTATTCTCTGCGTTCATTTTTGCACACTCCCATAATTATATATACTGTAATTATAACGTGAATACTGTTGTATTTCAACCGATATTCTGCATTTTTTAATAAAACCGGTGCAATAAAAGGCAGTCTAAAATGATATGCACCCCAAAAGTTAGACACTTTTGGAGGTGCATATTTTTATTATGATATTATTTTATAGTGTATATTTTATTAAATACAGCTGCGGCTTGGGCACGAGTGGTATTTGCTTTAGGGCGGAGGGTATTATCCGTGAAACCACTTATAATTTCATTCCCGCAAGCCCATTGGAAAGCAGAAACAGCATAATCGGAAATGTCTTCCGTATCTGAATAACTGTCGAGTGTATCAATTATAGAAGTGTCAATTTGTTTATATTCTGCAAATCTCTTTAAAATCGATACCATCTGCTCACGAGTTATATTATCGTTCGGAGCAAACTCTGTGTCGCTGTAACCTGAAATAATATTATTCTCACTGCCCCAAGCGACAGCATTTGAGAAATAATCATTTTCATTTACATCAGTGAAGTTATAATCAACATCGGATTTTGTTTCGCCGTCAATTCTGTGAAGAACAGTTATAAACATTCCTCTCGTAATATCTGTATCAGGAGCAAATTCCGTATCGCTTACACCACTCATTAATCCGTTGTCATATGCGGATTTTATCGGGGCATAATACCATTCATTTTCTGCAACATCATCAAACCACCAATCGTCTTTGCTGGACGGTGTAGGTGTTTTTTGCGGAGAGTCGTTTATTTCTTTGAATGTTACGTCAACGATTACTTGGCTTCCTGGCATTACGAATGAAAATTCATTGTCGGCTGTCTTTGTAACTTCAATTACATTTCCCTTTGAATCAGTAACTGTTACAGTATCAACCTCATAACCGTCATTCGGTTTTGTATTAACCGTTACGTTTTCACCCAATGCGGCATTTTTCTTTGATATATTCATACTTCCGTTGTCGTATGTCTTGTTTGCAGAAGAAATACCGTATTTTGCAGAACTTCCGCCGCCACTGCTGCTTGGTTTTGAAGTAGGAATTGGTGTAGGAGTAGGTTCATCTGATTCTATACCTGTTACTTGAACATCAATACTGTCGTCAATTCTGTATTTTGGATAGTATGCGTATATCTTTGCATTACCATTGCTTAGCGGAATAACTTCACCGTCATCGGTAACAACAGCTATGCTGTTATCTGTTGAATAATACTTGACTTCACCCGCATAATCATTCCAAGGGAAAGCTTTTGTTTGAAGTGTTGTTGTATCATTTTTTCCGTTTAATGAAACGTTTTCGGCACCATCGTTGATTTCTGCAATAAGTGGTTTATTAGAGATAAACATGGTATATGCGTTA
>NZ_JBKVWU010000067.1:0-11823 GCF_046972485.1 Hominilimicola sp. | reverse complement strand
CATTATAGCTTTTCGGCAGTCTGTTTTTGAATAAATCCATCACTGTAAAAGCACTGTCCTGCGGTGTTTTTCTTCTTAAAAAGAAGAAATCGCTTGATTTTACCGATAAATCGGGAAGTTCTCCGTGATTAATTTTGTGTGCGTTTACGATTATAAGACTTTCTTCGGCTTGCCTGAAAATTTTGTTAAGCTGAATTACCGGTATTGTTTTACTTTCGATTATATCGTGAATGATGTTTCCCGGTCCGACTGACGGCAGTTGGTCCGCATCACCCGAAAGGATAATTCTTGCACCTGTTTTGACCGCTTTTAAAAATGACGACATAAGATTTACGTCAATCATACTGACTTCGTCAAGAATTATAACGTCATACGGCAGTGGATTTTCTTCGTTGTGCGTAAAAATACTGTAACCCTCAGAAGACCGTTGAGTGCATAAAAGACGGTGTATTGTCTTTGCCTCGTAACCCGTAACTTGGCTCATTCGCTTTGCGGCGCGCCCTGTCGGCGCGGCAAGTGCGATTGAAAGCTTTAAATCTTCCAAAAGCTTTATTATTGTGTTTATTGTTGTTGTTTTACCTGTTCCCGGACCGCCGGTAAGAATCATACAACCTGCCGAAAGTGCGGTGACAACGGCATTGCGCTGCTCGGCGGCAAGGTATAAATTTGTTTTTGCTTCAAGCGCGTCAATGGCTTTTTCTGCTTTTTCTTCGGTCATTGTGAATTTTTGCGTGTTTTGCGACATTGCAATAAGTCGGCGTGCAATGTAATATTCAGACTCATAATAGCTGTAAAGATAGTATGCGTCAATTCCGTCAACTTTATCTTGGAACAGCTCTTTTGAAGAAAGCAATTCGGAAACAGCCGCAATTACTTCGTCATCGGTGACTTTTAATGTGTAGACGGTATGCTCGATTAATACATCTTTCGGCATATATACATGACCGCTTGTATATGCGGCACTGCGTAAAATATGTATAATTCCCGAACGTATACGCATAATGCTGTTTTTAGGCAATCCCATATTAAAGGCTATTGTGTCCGATGTTTTAAAAGAAATGCCGTCAACCATATCAGAAAGGATATACGGATTTTTCTTTATGAGTTCAACCGAATTTGCACCGAGAGAATTGTGTACTTTTACTGCGGTAGTTGCGGAAATTCCGTACTGTTGAAGGAACATAACGATATTTTGCATAGACTGTATTTCTGCAAATTGTTCGCCTATTTTCTTCGCTTTTTCTTTGCTTATTCCTTTGATTTCGGCAAGTTTTGACGGCTGGGTAAGCATTATTTGAAATACGTCCAGTCCGAAATGGTCGACAAGTTTTTTTGCGGTAGCCTCGCGTATACCGCTTATTATTCCCGAACTTAAATATTTAATAATAGACTCCTCGTCCGACGGCATAACTGTTTCATAATATTCCGCTTTGAATTGTTCGCCGTAATCGGGGTGAGTTGTCCAATTACCCGACAGGGCAACGCTTTCACCCTCCGTTATAAACGGCATATATCCCGTTGCGGTGAATTGTCCTTCTTCAACGCTGTCGATTCCGACAACAGAATAACCGTTGTCGGGATTGGAATATATAATTTCTTCAACTGTGCCTGTTACTGTAATAATTTCACTCATTATTTTGCTCCGATACGGCTATTGTGCCGTTTGAAATTCCTGTGATTTCTGCGCCTTTTGTTTCAAGGTATTCTATGTAATCAATCTGTTCTTTTCTGATAGTTTCGCCTGTGTATATAACCGGTACTCCGGGCGGATAAGGTACAACCGTACTGCAAGAAATATGTCCGATTGAATTCTGTAATTTAGTGTCCCTTTGATTTGAGAAAAATGCTTTTTGCGGAAACAGTTTTTCTTTGCAAATCGGTGGGAAAGTCAGATTTAATGTGCTTTTTGCTTGAGGTGTATTGTTTGTAATTTTGATAAGCTCATCAAAAAGCGCGTCCATATCCGATTGCGTGTTTGACGGCGTAACAATTAAAACTATGTTGAATAAATCAGCCATTTCAATGTCTATGCCGTTATTTGAAAGTATGTCATCAACGTCAAAGCCTGTAATATCCAAATTTGAAAAATTCAGCACAAGCCTTGTCATATCGTCATTTTCAAGAACTTTGATACCTGTATCGGTGATTTTTTCTTTAAATGATTTGCACATATCATATGTTTTCTCCCACATTGCACCGTCGGTTAATTCATCTCTTGCAATGTCCGCCGATGACGCGATGACGTATGACGGACTTGACGATTGAAACATATAAAGCGATTTTTCAAGACGTTTTCTATCGATTAAATCGCCGTTTATGTGAAGATACGAACTTCCGTTCATTGCATTAAGCGTTTTGTGAGCACTTTGGCATACTGCGTCTGCATATTTTACTGCGGTTTGCGGAAATAAATTGCTTGCGATAAAGTGCGCTCCGTGCGCCTCGTCAACAAGTAAAGGAATATTTTTTGCGTGACATTCTTCGGCTGTGTTTTTAATGTCGGAACATATTCCGTAGTAATTCGGTGATGTAATTATAACCGCATCAATGTCGTCCGTTAAATATTCTTTTAGTGTCCCTGTACCTTTGGGGACACTAAAACTGCTGTCTATTTCTTTCGGAAACAATTTTAAATTGATACCGAGTAAAGCACAAGTGTTTATAACGCTCATATGGCAGTCGCCTGCCGAAAGCAGTGTGCCGCCGGGCTTTACACTTGCACATATCATAGACTGAATTGCAGATGTTGAACCGCCTGTGAGTATGTAGCTTTTGTCGCTGCCGTAAAGGTTTGACAAAAGCTCTTGTGCTTTTAAAACATACTCACCGGGGTGGATAAGATTTTCCGTTGCGGAAAGTTCCGTTACATCAAGGGACAGTAAATCTTTTTTTAATCCTCTGCCGTTTTTGTGACCGGGCATTGCAAATGATATTCTGTTTTGTTTTGAGTATGCAAGCAAATGCTCATACAGTGGTGCTGACATAGACACATCTCCTTATTTGTTTCCTATTATTATATAAAATTTTTGCGTATATGTAAAGTAATATGGAATACAAAATTGAAAAACGCAAAAGAATATGATATAATAGTGACAGGTTCAATAACAATAGTTATTTTTGGAAAGGACAGATAAATTATGAATGTATATGATGCGATAATGAAAAGAAGAACGATAAGAAAGTTTGAACAAAAGGCAGTCAGTGAAGATAATCTTGTGAAACTTGTGGACTGTGCAAGAGTTGCGGCATACGGCGCGAATGTTCAGCCGCTTAAATTTATGATTGTAAACAACAGCAAAACGCTTCAAAAAATATACCCAATGACAAAGTGGGCAGGCTATCTTGCAGACGGTGCACCGAAAGAGAATGAACGCCCTGCGGCATATATAGCGGTACTTGGCGACAGCAGTATTAAATCAAATAAAATGTATGAAGTTGAGGCAGGCGCGGCAGTAACAACAATGATGCTTGAGGCGGTTGAAATGGGACTTGGCACTTGCTGGCTTGGGGCTATACAGCGCGATGAAATAAAAAAACTTTTGGAGTTGGATGAAAATCTTAATGTTGTATATTTGCTTGCGGTAGGCTATCCGAAACAGGAAAGCAAAATCGTGGATATGAAAGATAATGACGTTAAATATTATGAGGACGAAAACGGAGTTATAAATGTTCCGAAACGTTCGCTTGAAGAAATACTTATAAAATAAAACAAAAGGGACATCACTTGATGTCCCTTTGAATTTACTTGATTATGCGCCTAAAATAACAAGAACTGTTGTTGTTATAAGGAAAAGAATTGCAATAGTTGTTGTAAGCTTAATGAACATTGCTTCCTTAGTAGTTCCGCCGTTCTTTTTAAAGAATGAATCGCCCATATCAGAAGATGCACCTTGAATACCTCTCATACCCGGATCCTTACCTTCCTGAGCCATAACTACAAATATAAGTATAACAGATACTATCAAATGTAATACCAAAAATAGAGTTTGCATTATATAAACCTCCTTTTTCTTCTAAAGTAAATCATTAAATACTTATCTATTATATCACAAATTCTAAAATTTGCAATACTTTTTTTGCCTTTTTGTAAATCAGTTTTGTTTTTAATGCTTTTGAGCAAAATATGATAAAAAATTTCTGATAATAGCAAAAAACTGATGGTAACTGTACTTAAATTGATGTATAATATTATTATAATTAATATTACGGAGGAATTTTGTAATGGAAAGATTAAAGAGAACGGAAAAAAACACACTTACGGAACGTGTACTTCAATTCGGTGAGGGCAATTTCCTGAGAGGATTTGTGGATTGGATGATAGACAAACTTAACAAGGAAAACGGCGGAGATTACGGTGTGACAATAGTTCAGCCGCTTACGGGCGGACTTGTTGATAAGTTAAATGCGCAGGACGGACGATACAGCTTGTATTTAAGAGGACTTTTAAAAGGCGAAAAGGTTGAGGAAACAAGAATTGTTGATTGTGTGACAAGAGGTATCAATCCGTATACAAATACAGATGAATTTTTTGAATGTGCAAAAAATCCCGACTTACGTTTTATCGTTTCAAATACTACAGAGGCAGGTATCGAGTACAAGCCTAACCAAAATCCCGATGATTTTAACGGACTTACTTTTCCGGGCAGACTTACTTTGTTTATGAAGAAAAGATTTGACGAGGGACTAAAAGGTTTTATACTTCTTCCATGCGAATTGATTGACAAAAACGGTGACAATCTAAAGGAATGTATTTTAAAGTACAGCGAGGATTGGGGTTACGGCAGTGAATTTGAGAAGTGGATTGAAACCGAAAACCATTTTACAAATACACTTGTGGACAGAATAGTTACAGGTTATCCGCGAGATAATGCAAAGGAAATGGAGCAGTCATACGGTTATCTTGACGATATGATTGACACTGCGGAGATTTTTCATTTGTGGGTAATAGAGGGTGATAAGAAACTTGCGGAGGAAATACCGTTCCATAAAATCGGTCTTAATGTACTTTGGACAGACGATGTTACACCGTACAAGAAACGTAAGGTGCGTATTTTGAACGGTGCGCATACAATGACAGTGCTTGCGGCACATCTTGCCGGCCTCGAAACAGTCAAGGACGCAATGGACGATGAACTTGTATTTTCATTTATGAAACAGGGTATTTTTGAAGAAATTATTCCGACTCTTGATTTGCCTAAAAACGAACTTGAACAGTTCGCAAATGACGTAATCGAAAGATTTAAAAATCCGTTCATCAAGCATTATCTTTTGAGTATTGCTCTTAATTCCGTTTCAAAATACAAAGTGCGTGTGCTTCCGAGCGTGCTTGAATATATTAAGGAAAAGAATTGTGAGCCGAAACGACTTGTATTTTCACTTGCGGCACTTATCGCATTTTACAGAACAGACGCGGCGAATGATGATAAAGCGGTAATGGAATTTATGAAAACGGCAAGTGCGGAAGATATTCTTAAAAAGACGGAATATTGGGGTGAAGATTTGTCATTCTTACTTCCGACTGTACAAAAACATCTTGACGAAATCGAAAAGAACGGTATAAGAAAGGCTATGGAAAAGGTAGTTGACTGAAAATGAAACAGATAAAAATTAATGAAAAGGATAACGTAGCCGTTATGCTTGAGGGCGAATTGAGCGGTCATAAAATTGCCCTTAACGATATAAAAAAAGGCGAAAATATAATTAAATACGGTTATCCTATCGGTCATGCGACAGAGGACATAAAAAAAGGCGACCATGTACATACGCATAACATTAAAACGAATTTAAGCGGTGTGCTTGAATACAAATACGAACCGCAAAGAAACGAAATACCGAAAACGGAAAAACGCACTTTTATGGGTTACAGACGTGCAGACGGCAAAGTCGGTATAAGAAATGAAATTTGGATTGTGAACACTGTCGGTTGCGTGAACAAGACGTCCGAAATACTTGCAAGAGAGGCTGATAAGCTGTACGGCGATATGTGTGACGGTGTGTTTAATTATGTGCATCCGTTCGGCTGTTCTCAGCTTGGCGATGACCAGAAAATGACTCAAAACGTGCTTAAAGGTCTTGTCAATCACCCTAATGCGACAGGTGTGCTTGTGCTGGGATTAGGCTGTGAAAATAATAATATTTCCGTATTTAAAACAGTTCTTGGTGAAGTTGACGAAAACAGAGTTAAATTTATGAGTACGCAGGATTTTGATGATGAAATCGGTGAGGGGTTGCGTCTTATAGGCGAGCTTGCCGAATATGCGAAAAATCAAAAACGTGAAGAATGTGATGTGTCGGAGCTTGTTGTCGGTTTGAAGTGCGGCGGCAGTGACGGCTTTTCCGGACTTACCGCAAATCCGCTTATAGGGAGATTTTCCGATAAGCTTATAAGCAAGGGCGGAAGTACGGTGCTTACGGAAGTGCCTGAAATGTTCGGTGCGGAAACGATTTTGATGAACAGATGTGTTAATGAAGAAGTTTTTGATAAGACGGTTTCGCTTATAAATGATTTCAAGGATTATTTCACAAGTCATAATCAAGTCGTTTATGAAAACCCGTCACCGGGTAATAAAAAAGGCGGTATAACCACGCTTGAAGATAAGTCGCTCGGTTGCGTGCAGAAGTCGGGCAGTGCAGACGTTGAGGACGTTATTGAAATCGGCGGAAGTGTTACAAGAAAAGGACTTAATCTGCTTACCGGACCGGGTAACGATATTGTTGCGGTAACAAACCTTACCGCGTCGGGTTGTCATTTGATACTGTTTTCAACAGGACGCGGTACACCTGTGGGTGCGCCTGTGCCGACTGTGAAAATTGCGACGAATACAAACCTTGCAAAAAGAAAACCACATTGGATTGATTTTAATGCAGGTGAGATTATAAACGGTGCGGATTTGACCGATGAACTTTTTGAATATGTTATAGAAGTTGCAAACGGCAAACAAACGAATAATGAGAAAAACGGTTATAAGGAAATTTCAATTTTCAAAGACGGAGTTGTATTATGAAAGAGTGGCTGTGCCGCTCTTTTTTTGACTAAATGACGAAAATGTGATAAACTGAACAAAAAGGGGTGAGATTATGAAAAGAAAAATTTTTATACTGACGGCACTTGTTATGATGATATTTTGCGTCAATGCGTGTGCGTTTTCTGATGTACAGAGCGGAAGCTGGTATTATGACAATGTAACCGATATGACAAACCAAGGATATTTAAGCGGTTATGAGGACGGAACGTTCAGACCTGACGGAACTGTTACAAAAGCGGAGCTTGTATCGATAGTCGGCAGAATTGCGGGGCTTCAAGAGAGTGCAAAGCAAAACAATCATTGGGCAGACGGTATGGTGCAAACGGCACTTACAAAAGGTTTGTTCGATTGGGACGAGATACCGCCTACGGCACAAACATATGACGAGCCGATAACAAGACAGTTGGCGGTTAAAATTGTTATGAATGCATTTTTTAAAGACGAACGCGGTGATTACAACAGAGTGAGTTCGTCTGTATCTGATTTTGCACAGCTTGACGGACGATATTATGACAGTATGATTGCGGCTTACTGCAAAGGCATTGTATACGGTGACGACAAGGGCAATTTAAACCCGAAGTCATCAATTACAAGAGCTGAGGCTTGTGCTATAATTATGCGTGCGGCGAGTATGAAAGGTGATTTAAAACCTTATGAGCCGACTGTGACGGAGCAACCAAAACCGCAAACGACAAGAAAAGGCGGTGTAAGTGAAAACGGTGCGTTGCACGTTGACGGTACGCAACTTATGAATGAAAACAACGAGCCTGTCGTGCTTCACGGTATGTCGTCACACGGTTTGCAATGGTTTGGTAATTTCGCGGCCGAAAATGCTGTTAAAGCAACTGCTGATTACGGTGCAAACTTGTTCAGATGTGCAATGTATACCGATGAGGGTGGATATATAAGCAATCCGTCTGTAAAAGATACACTTATAAATGCGGTTGACAGTGCGATACGTCAGGATATGTATGTAATAATCGACTGGCATATACTGTCGGACGGAAACCCTATGCAACATATTGATGATGCGGTTGATTTCTTTGGCGAAATGTCGGAGAGATATAAGGACAGCAATGCTGTGCTTTATGAAATATGTAATGAGCCGAACGGCAATGTGACTTGGAACGATAATGTAAAACCGTATGCCGAAACGGTGATACCTGTTATACGTGCAAATACAAACGCTATTATATTAGTAGGAAGTCCGACATGGAGTCAGGATTTGCATGAGGCTGCAAAAAATCCGATTAATGCCGAAAATATAATGTACACATGCCATTTTTACGCGGGAACTCACACCGATTGGCTAAGACAACGTATAGCCGACTGCGGTTTGCCTGTGTTTGTGAGCGAGTGGGGTACAAGTGCGGCTGACGGAAACGGAGGTGTTTATCTTGACGAGGCGCAAAGGTGGATTGACTTTATGAATGAACGCGGAATAAGTTGGGCGAATTGGTCGCTTTGCGATAAAAATGAATCATCTGCCGCACTGGTGAACGGTGCGAATGTGAATGACGGAATAAGTGAGGACGAACTTACCGAAAGCGGAAAATTTGTTTTTAAAAATTTCTGAAAAAATGTTTAAACTCTTAATTTGGTGGTATATATAATACATAAGCACGAAAGAGAGGGGTGGAATTTATGAAATACGTTGTTACGATTGCGAGAACTTACGGCAGCGGCGGTAAGGAAATCGGTAAATTGCTTGCGAAAGAACTCGGAATAAAATATTACGGTCGTGAGATTTTTGAAATGTCACAAGGAGTTGAGAGTGATTTGGATTCCGGCGATGATGAAAGTATTCATAATGCATCTCTTGAAGAGGCTGACGAATTGTTTAAACAACAGTCTAAAACAATTCGCGAAATTGCCGAAAAAGAATCGTGCGTTATAGTCGGACGATGTGCCGATTATGTGCTTCGGGATATGGATAATGTCGTTAAGATTTATCTTTACGCACCAATCAGAGATTGTATGCGTCGTGTAATAAGATTGTATGAGCTTAATCCCGAAGATGCAAAAAGTCTTATTCATTCGATGAACAAGACAAGAGGTGATTATTATCAGCATAATACCGGTTTGAACTGGTCCGAGGCTGTGCATTACGATATATGTCTTAATACAGCCGGATTGAAAAAAGAAAAGGTTATTGATATAATCAAAAACTATATAAAAACGAAAATAGATTGATTTGATAAATCCTCCAAAAAAGCGGTGCTAAAATAACAGCACCGCTTTTTAAATGTTATATTTTATGCTTTGCTATGCTCTGTACCTTGATTGCAGAATAAAAGAGTTATGCACCATAGACCTGCAAGACCTACAATAACATAAATAATTCTGCTTATGATTGCGGTTTGACCGCCGAAGATTGACGCAACAAGGTCAAATTTGAAAAGTCCGACAAGCAGCCAGTTTACCGCACCGATAATTGTTATGATTAAAGCAGTATTGTTCATAATACTTACACTCCTTTTGAATTGGTTTATATTGTTGTTTTTAGTGTAAACAAAGAAGTGAAATTTTAAACGTGGTAATAACTTCATAAAAAACTTCATATTATATATGGGGTGAGAAGATGGGGAGAAAAGCTATGATGTATTTTATTTCTGTTGTTATAATAATAGTAACTACATTGATGTTTGTGCTTTTTGCCAGCGGTGAAACCGATACGAACAATATTGTGTTTTTGAAAGGATATGGTTGGGAAGTGAGGACAAAATCTGTCGAAAAGGAGGATATTATAATTCCGAAACCTTTTGACCGCGTGTATGAAAATTATAATGATATTCAATTAAAGGCCGGACTTGATTTAAGACCGTATATGGGTATGAAAGGCGTGAGATATACATATATAGTAGAAAATTATCCGAAAGATGTCGGCGAAGAAGTCAGGGCGAATGTAATCTGCATAAATAACGAACCTGTCGGCGGTGATATAATGACCGTAAGTATCCGCGGATTTATACATTCTTTGAACTTTGACGATTCACTTCGTTAAAATTTGATTACAAATTATTAAGTTTTGTAATAATACCAAAAATTATACGTGTAAAAGTATACAAAAAAATATTCGCAAAATCATTAAATTTGTATAAAATTTAATGATTTTTTTATACAAAAAAGCTTGCCAAAACGGCTGTTATAGTGTATAATAACAGTGTTGTGACTAAAGTATGCGAAAGCATATAGGTACTGACAAACGATGAAGCGGGAGGTTGCGGCGATTTAACGTCGGTTTTTCTGTGGAGTGAGTCCGATTCATGAAACCGGGCGGCAGTCAATGTATACTTAGGAAAAGTGCGGTCTTTTGACGGCATAAGACAGGATAAGTATGCGGCGAAATTGGCTAACTTTGCCCGAACTCTACAATATGAGGTTCGGGTTTTTTTATAAGGGTGATGCGAAACACCCGGCGGTGTGTGCCATTTTCTTTAAGCGCTGTCGTGCAGATTACAACACAATAACAATTCGAGGAGGGAAAAGTATGGCAGCAAACCAGAAAATCAGAATCAAGCTTAAGGCTTATGACCACGTTGTACTTGATCAGAGTGCTGAAAAGATTGTTGAGATTGCAAAGAGAACAGGTGCTAAAGTTTCAGGTCCTATTCCGCTTCCTACAGATAAGGAAGTTATCACAATCCTAAGAGCGGTTCATAAGTATAAGGATTCTCGTGAGCAGTTCGAAAGAAGAACTCACAAAAGATTGATTGATATAGTTGTTCCGGGTGCTAAGACTATGGAATCACTAATCAAAATTGATCTTCCTGCTGGAGTGGATATCGACGTAATCCAGAAGTAAGATCGTCTATAAAGTGCAGTAGCCTATGCGGCTATGATGCAGGTCAAGTTTCCGATAGCTTTTGCGGAAACCAATAACTGTTAAGGAGGAAAAATCAATGGAAAAAGCAATTTTGGGTACAAAGATTGGTATGACTCAAATCTTTGGCGAAGGCGGAGTAGTTATTCCTGTAACTGTTGTTATGGCAGGCCCATGCGTAGTTACACAGAAGAAGACTGTTGAAACAGACGGCTACGAAGCTGTACAGGTTGGTTTTGGTGACGTTAAAGAAAAGCACCTTAACAAACCGCAATTAGGTCATTTCAAAAAGGCAGACACTGCAAACAAAAAGTATGTCAGAGAGTTCAGACTTGATGATTGCGAAAGTCTGAATGTTGGTGACGAAATTAAGGTTGACATTTTCGCAGCCGGAGACAAAGTAGACGTAAGCGGTATTTCAAAGGGTAAAGGCTTTGCTGGTCCTATGAAACACGGTCTACACAGAGGTCCTATGACTCACGGTTCAAAATCAAAGAGAGTTTCCGGTTCAATGGGTATGTGCTCAAACCCTGGACGAGTTTTCAAGGGTAAGGTACTTCCGGGACACATGGGTGTTCAAAAAGTTACAGTCCAGAATCTTGAGGTTGTTAAAATCGACGCTGAACAGAATTTAATCCTTGTAAAAGGTGCAATTCCGGGAAACAAGGGCGGACTTGTTACAATCAGAAACAGCGTAAAGGCATAATCGAGGTTATTGGAAAGGAGGAAATATAATGGCTAAAGTGGCTTTATATAACATGGAAGGCACAAAGACAGGCGATATGGAAGTATCAGACACTATCTTTGCTGCTGAAGTGAATAAATCAGTTTTGCATCAGGTAGTTGTTAACTATCTTGCAAACCAAAGACAAGGCACACAGTCTACAAAGACACGTACAGAAGTTCGTGGCGGCGGTATTAAGCCTTGGAGACAAAAGGGTACAGGTCGTGCAAGACAAGGTAGTATCCGTGCTC
>NZ_JBKVWU010000066.1:0-11832 GCF_046972485.1 Hominilimicola sp. | reverse complement strand
GTAAGAAAAGGAGAAATAAGAATGAGAAAGTTAAGCTTAATGTTGGCGTCAATAATGACGGTGACAATGGCATTGGTTCCGACAGTACAGGCGAGTGATATTACGGTAAAGGTAAACGGTGAAGAAATTCATCCCGAAATGGCACCTGTAATTGTTGAAGAAAGAACACTTGTACCTCTTAGAGCTGTTTCGGAGGCGCTTGGTTGTGACGTGTCGTGGGACGCAGATACAAAGGGTATAACACTTTGTGACGGAAGTAATCTGTATTTTACTTGGATTGACAAAGACCACGCATTTAAAACTTCGGCAACTGCGCTTGAAGATACAACTGTAATGGACGTATCGCCGACTATAATGAATGACTACACAATGGTACCGCTAAGAGCAATATCGGAAATGTTCGGCGCAACGGTTAATTGGGACGGAGGTACATCAACCGTTACAATCGACTACACAAAGAAAAATGTAGAAGAAGGACTTGCAAAGAAATTTGAATCATATGAAAAGGCTTTTGCCGAAAAATATGACGCATATAAGGGTTATGCTGACGGCACAGGAAACGTTGTAAACGCTGAAATTCAACTTGAGGACGGCGGTAATATTGAGCTTGAACTTTATCCGGATATTGCACCGAAAACGGTTGCAAATTTTGTTAAACTTGCAAATGAAAATTTTTATGACGGGCTTGTGTTCCACAGAGTTATAAAAGACTTTATGATTCAGGGAGGCGGCTATGATACCGATATGACACAGCACGAAACGGATACAATAACAGGTGAATTTATCCAAAACGGATACTTTAATTTGATACCTCACGAAAGAGGTGTTATATCAATGGCAAGAACGGCGATAAGTATGGACAGTGCGTCAAGTCAGTTCTTTATTATGCACCAAGACAGTCCGTCGCTTAACGGTCAGTATGCGTCATTCGGTAAGGTAACATCGGGTATGGAATATGTGGATAAAATCGCGGAAACCGAAACTCATTCACTAACTGATATGGGTATGGACGATGTACCTGTTCAAAATCAAATCATCAAGACAATAGTTATCAAATAGCTTTTGGCATATATTGTTCGTTGAATTAAATCACTCCCGTATGGTATAGTATCATACAGAAGGGAGTGATTTTTGTTTTGCGTAAAAAAGATAAAATCGGAATAATTGAAAAACTCGGACAGAAAATACCTGACCCTGTTATAATTTTTATATTGCTTTATATATTGGTACTTGTTGTAACGGGGATATTCGGAGGAAATACATTCTCTATGACTTCAGCTGACGGTACAAGCGTGAGTTATGAGATTAAAAATATGTTCACTGCCGAAAATGTGAGGTGGATATTCTCAAATGCGATACTTGATAATTGGCTCGGATATGCCGGAGGTATAGTAGGTACTATATTAATAGTAATGTTTGGTATAGGCATAGCGGAAGAATCGGGACTTTTGTCGGCACTTATAAGACGTATGGGTACAAATATATCGGATAAGCTGCTGCCGTTTGTGCTTGTATTTCTCGGAATAATGAGTAATATTGCGACAGATGCGGGATATTTGATTTTGATACCGCTTGCCGGACTTTTATATGTCGGTATAGGAAAAAATCCGCTTATAGGTATGGCGGCGGCGTTTGCAGGCGTAAGTGCAGGATTCAGTGCAAATTTGATACCGGCAACGGTTGTTGACGTTATAATCGGTACAAATGCGGAGGCTTTTGCAAGCAGTCAGAATATACCGTTCGTTTCGTATCTCGGAAAAGCGATAAATCCTGTGACAATGCACTATTATTTTATGCTTGCGTCAACGGTAATGCTTGTAATAATAGGCGGATTTGTTACAATAAAGTTTGTAAAACCTAAATTTGAAAAACAGAAATATATAATTCCGTCAGATATAAATGTAAGTGAATTTGTTGTTTCGGATAAAGAAAAAAGAGCACTTTGGTGGTCGGGTGCGGGACTTTTGACAGCACTTGCAGCAGTAGCATTGCTTGGATTCGGACCGCTTTCGTCATATGTTGACGAAACAGGTAAAACCGTAACACCGTTTCTTGATAACATCATATTGATAATTACATTCATATTCTTTGTACCGGGAATGTTTTACGGATATGCTGTGGGTAAGTTCAGAAAACTCAGCGATATGGTCGGAGCTATGTCTAAGCAAATCGGTACAATGGGATATGCGATTGTTTTGACGTTCTTCAGCTATAACTTCCTGTCACTTTTGACTTATACAAATTTGGGAACGTATATAACGTATATCGGAGCAATGGGCTTGCAGGCGGTCGGTGCGTCAAATTCACCGATATTGCTTATAATTGGCTTTATATTGATAACAGGATTTATTAATCTGTTTGTTGGCGGATTGAGTTCAAAATGGATGTTGCTCGGACCGATTTTTGTGCCGATGCTATACCATGTAAACAGCTCAATGACGCCCGATGTTGTTGCGGCGGCATACAGAATTGCCGATTCGTCAACGAATATCATAACACCGCTTATGACGTATGCGGGAGTGGTGCTTATGTATATGCGAAAGTATAAACCGGAATTTACGGCTGGTAACTTAATATCAATGATGATTCCGTATTCGGTTATCTTTATGGTATCATGGACATTGCTGTTAATGACATTTATTCTGTTCAAAATTCCGTTGGGATTTTAAAAAATATCTTGACTTTTTAGCTTTATATGAGGTATAATTCGAGTAGTCGAGTGGCGAAAAGCGTAAATCCAGATTTATGGATTTACGCTTTATTTTTTTGCTCAATAATTTTAGGAGGATAACGATATGGAAAAATCAATTAACAAAATGGGGACAATGCCTGTAAACAAACTAATGCTGACGCTTGGAGCACCTATGATAATATCAATGGTATTGCAAGCGGTTTATAACATTGTGGACAGTGCGTTTGTATCAAATATGCAAGGTACGGGAGAAATGGCATTAAACGCTTTGACGCTTGCATTTCCGATACAAATGCTTATGGTGGCGGTAAGCATAGGTACGGGAGTGGGAACGAATGCACTTTTATCGAGATGCCTTGGTATGGGTGACAGTAAAAAGGCGGCAAGAGTAGGCGGAAATGCGATGCTTTTGGCGATAATCATATATGTGCTTTGCCTTATATTCGGAATTTTCGGAGTCGGTGTATACATAGGTACACAGACAACAAATTCACAGATATACGATATGGCAACTGATTATTTGAGTATCTGCAGTGTAATATCGATGGGTATTGTGTTCTTTTCAATATTTGAAAAAATGCTTCAGGCAACGGGACTGTCGCTGTATTCGACTGTTGCACAAATAACGGGTGCGGTTATAAATATAATTCTTGACCCGATAATGATTTACGGATTGTTCGGACTTCCGCAAATGGGAGTAAAGGGTGCGGCATATGCTACGGTTATCGGACAAATAGCATCTTGTATTGTTGCGCTTGTTTTTCATTTGAAATTGAATAAGTCGATAAAAAACGGCATAAAATATATGAAACCGTCAATAAAAATAATAGGAGAAATATATGCGATAGGATTTCCTGCAATTATAGCACAGGCGCTTATGTCGGCAATGACATACGGTTTTAACATAATACTTGTCAGAATAGATGAGGCAATGGTTACGGCATACGGACTTTTCTATAAAATACAACAGTTTATATTGTTTGCGGCATTTGGACTGAGAGATGCAATAACTCCTATAATTTCATTCAATCACGGTAAAGGTGACAAAGAGAGAGTTAAAGACGGTATAAAATACGGAATGTTATATACATTTATAATAATGGTAATAGGCATAGCACTTCTTGAAATTTTTGCTTTGCCGTTTTCGGCTGTTTTCGGATTGTCGGGAACAACGCAAAGTCTTTGCGTAAGTGCAATGCGTATTATAGCCGTAAGTTTTATATTTGCAGGTGCTAATATTGCATATCAGGGTATTTTTCAGGCACTTCAAAGCGGTATTGAATCACTTATAATTTCGGTATGCAGACAAATTTTATTTGTATTGCCGGTTGCTTGGGGATTTTCTTTTTTGGCAATTCAATCTATGGATAATGCGTGGCTTGTATGGCTGACATTTCCTATATCAGAGATTATTTCGGCGATTATCGGCACAATATTTATGATTAGTATTAATAAGAAGAAAGTCAACACACTTTCCAATTAAGACAATTAAACAAAAAGTGAAAATATACTCATTATTCTTTGTGCAAAGTGCAACAAAGAAAAGGATAAATTTGTGTATAAGTGAGAAAATGAAAGAATAAACGACAAATAACGATAAAATTGTTTAAAAATATACGTTTGTCGGAAAACTAAGGGTTGAAAATAATAAGTATTATGGTAAAATAGATATAGTATCAAAAAGAGAAAGAGGGGAAATATGTGTCAAAGACTTTACTTGTCGAAATAAGAAATATTGCAATAGGTGTAATCATACTCGGAGCGGTGCAAGTACTTGTTACTTTGCCGACAAAGTTTTTTGGTTTATCTGCAATATTCGGAACACTTCTCGGATGTGCGGTGGCAATTTTAAACTTTGCACTTATGGGAATTATCCTTGAAAGATGTGTGTCAAAGCAAAAAGGTGCGTCCGGACTTATGGGAGTCGGTTATATAGGTAGGCTGGCACTTATTGCACTTGCGGTAATTTGGGCAACAAAGGTTGATTATCTAAACTATGTATGCGTTATAATTCCGCTTATATTCCCGCAGATTTCTATATTCATACTAAATCTTACGAGAAAAAAGGAAAGGGAAGTGTCAGAAGATGAACGGACCTAAGGTTTTATTTGAGATACCGCTTTTCGGTGGAATTAAAGTAACCGAAAGTATAGTCAATATGTGGATTATAATGGCGGCACTCGTGATAGTGTCTGTATGGCTGACACACGGTATGCGAGTAAGAAATCCGTCAAAAAAACAACTTGTGGCAGAAAAACTCATTACAATGCTTTACAATCTTGTAAAGGATACAATGGGTGAAAAATATATGTCGTTCGCACCGTATATAGGAACGCTTTTTATATTTTCGATAGTCGGAAGTTTATCGTCGCTTACGGGTTTAAGACCGATAACGGCTGATTTAAGCGTTATACTTTCGTGGTCGATAGTGACGTTCCTTATGATACAGGTGACGAACATCAAAAATCACGGTGTTCTCGGTTGGCTTAAGTCGTTTACCGAACCTGTACCGGTTATAACGCCGCTCAACCTTATAAGTGAAATCGCAAACCCTGTTTCAATGACGTTCCGTCATTTCGGTAATATTGCCGCAGGTCTTGTTATAACATCACTTGTATACGGCGGTTTGGCGAGTCTTAGCAGTGTTATACTTTCGTGGATACCAAATGATTTCTTTGCAACAATACCGATTTTACAAGTCGGTATTCCGGCAATACTTTCGGTTTACTTTGACCTGTTCACAAGCTTTTTGCAGGCATATATAATCTGTATGCTTACGATGGTGTTTGTTCAAGGTGCAGGCGACTAAAAAACAACAATAAAAAAACAACAATAAATATAAAACAAAGGAGATTTTTAAAATGGAAAGAGCAATTATATTAGCGGCGTCGGCAATAGGTGCGGGACTTGCAATGATAGCAGGTGTCGGACCGGGTATAGGACAAGGTTTTGCGGCAGGTAAGGCGGCAGAGGCAGTCGGCAGACAGCCTGAGGCAAAGGGCGCAATTACTTCAACAATGTTGTTTGGTTGTGCGGTTGCGGAATCAACAGGTATTTACGGTCTTGTTGTCGCATTGATTTTATTGTTTGCAAATCCGCTTATAGGACTTCTTTAATCAAACAGCGAAAGGATGAGAGCAAATGAATGAATATTTGCCTTTTGTATCCATAGACACATGGACAATGATTTTTACGTGGGCAAACCTGCTCATATTGTTTCTGCTTTTAAAGAAGTTTTTGTTTAAACCTGTAACGAAGATACTTGATGAACGCGCAGAAGAAATCGAAAATTCGTATAAACAGGCAGAGGAAACCAACGATAAGGCGATAAGCCTTAAAAGTGAATACGAAGAAAAACTTTTGTCTGCAAAAAATGAGGCTGACGGTATAATAAAATCGGCGGTTGAAACGGCGGACAAACGCTCTGAATCTATTGTAAATGAGGCAAATGAAAAAGTTCGGTATATAATGGAAAAGAGTCAAAAGCAGATTGAACAAGATAAGCAGAACGCAGTCACTGACGCAAAGAGAGAGATTGCGTCTATGGCTGTCGATGCGGCAGAAAAAATTATAGGCAAAAAATTAACTGACAGTGATGATGAAGAACTAATTTCTGATATTATTGATAGAATGTAGGTGATTTATATGTCTGCACCACAGACTTACGGTGCCTCGCTTTACGACCTTGCAAAAGATGAGGGGATGTCAAGAGAGATTTTGGTTGATCTTGCGGGGATTGTTTCGTTATTTAACGAACACCCTGCATATGTTAAAATACTTGATGCACCTCAAATCGAACGTGATGACCTTATGGAGATACTCAACGAAGATTTCTTGGGCAAGGTGAACAGATATGTTTTGAATTTCTTAAAGTTACTTTCGGAAAAGCATAGTGTACATCACATCGGGGAATGTTTTAAAACATATGAAAAGCTGTATAATGAGGACAATAGTATAAAAATTGTTAATGTTACAACAGCAAAGCCTATAGGCAAGCATTTGGAAGAAAAACTATTGCAGAAACTTGAAAAGAAAACAGGCGGAAAAGTAGTTTTGAAAATGCACGTTGATAAAAAATGTATAGGCGGAATTATAATCGAAACAGATGGTATACGGATTGATTCAAGTATAAAATCAGGACTTGAAGATTTAAAAAAAGCTTTGATATAGCATAGGAGTAGAAGATGCAGGATTTAAGCAAAGTTATAAAGGACAGAATTAAAAATTACGATAATATAATACGCGAAACAGAAACGGGTTATGTTATAGAAGTCGGTGACGGAATTGCACGTATACACGGACTTGATGCGTGTATGGCCGGTGAGCTTATCGAGCTTGACGGCGGAGTTATGTCTATGGCACTGAACCTTGAAGAAGATAACGTCAGCGTTGTTATTCTCGGTGATGATATGGGAATAAAAGAGGGCAGTATCGCGAAACGTACAGGACGTGTTGCAGACGTTCCAGTTGGTGATGCACTTTTGGGGCGTGTTGTTGACGCTCTCGGAAGCCCTATTGACGGCAAGGGTGCGATAAACACAACCGAAACCCGACCTGTCGAGTCTCCGGCGTCGGGAATTATCGAACGTAAGTCTGTAAGCGTGCCTTTGCAGACAGGTATAAAGGCGATTGACTCTATGATACCTATTGGCAGAGGACAGAGAGAACTTATAATCGGTGACAGACAAACAGGTAAAACGGCGATTGCGGTTGATACCATTATAAACCAAAAAGATACGGACGTACTTTGTATTTACGTTGCGATAGGTCAAAAGCGTTCAACGGTTGCGTCAATCGTTGATACGCTTGAAAAGGCCGGTGCGATGGATTATACGATTGTCGTTTCCGCAACGGCGTCTGAAATGCCGGCACTTCAATATATTGCACCGTATGCAGGTTGTGCAATGGGCGAATATTTTATGTATAAAGGCAAGGACGTTTTGATTGTGTATGACGATTTGTCAAAACACGCAGTAGCATACAGAGCGTTGTCGCTGCTTTTAAGACGTTCGCCGGGACGCGAGGCGTATCCGGGCGATGTATTCTATTTACATTCAAGATTGCTTGAAAGAGCGGCGAGATTGTCGGAGGATTTGGGCGGCGGCTCACTTACGGCATTGCCGATTATAGAAACACAGGCGGGCGATGTTTCGGCATATATACCGACAAACGTAATTTCAATTACGGACGGACAGATATTCCTTGAAACGGAATTATTCCATTCGGGCATTATGCCGGCGGTCAATCCCGGTATAAGCGTGTCGCGTGTAGGCGGTAACGCACAGATAAAGGCAATGAAAAAAGTTGCCGGAAGTCTGAAACTTTCGTATTCACAGTACAGAGAACTTCAAGCATTCGCACAGTTCGGCTCGGACCTTGATAAAGACACAAAAATGCGTCTTGCAAAGGGTGAGAGAATAGTTGAAGTGCTAAAGCAAGGAAGAAACACGCCGATAAGAGTATCATTGCAAGTGGTAATTATTTATGCGGTTATAAACGATTTGCTTGAAGATATACCTGTTGAAAGAATACAGGAATTTGAAACATCATTATTTGAGTATATTGAAAATAATGCACATGATATAATAGATACGATTGAAAACACAGGTGAAATGAGTAAAGAATGTGAAGAAAAAATCCGTTCATCTGTTGAAGATTGTAAGAAACGTTTTGTAAAGTAGGGGGGATGCTCTGATGTCTGCTTCATCAATGAAGACAATAAAAAACAGAATAAAGAGTATAAGCTCGACTATGCAGATAACAAAAGCCATGGAGCTTGTTGCCGCGTCAAAAATGCGTAAAGCGTCCGAGAGTATTGAGCGTTCAAAGCCGTATTTTAATATACTTCACGAAACGCTTGAAGATATAGCAAAGGATAATAAGGATTTCAGTTCTGTATTTACGCGTGAGAGAGAGGGCAAAACGTGTCATATTGTTATAGCCGGTGACAGAGGGCTTGCAGGCGGATATAACAACAATTTGTTTAAATCTCTTGACATAAAAGACGGAGATATAATTTTCCCGATAGGTAAAAAGGTTGTGGAGCATTTCGGTGAAGATAATGTGTATACCGACACATATGCCAAAGCAGGCGATATAAAAATCTCCGATTGTCACGCAATAGGAAGTTTATTGGCAAAGGCGTATGAAAAGGGCGAATTTACGCACCTTATTCTTTCGTATACAAGCTTTGTCAATATGCTTACGCAAGAGCCTAAGACGGAAAATGTTCTGCCGATAAGAGTTGAGCATACAAAAGATGGTATGCGTAATATGAATTACAGCCTTATTGTGTATGAGCCTGACGCAGAGGAAACTTTTGCACAGATAATACCTTATTATATTTCCGGAATGGTGTACGGTGCTGTGTCGGAATCGGTTGCGTCGGAATTATCGGCACGAAGAAATGCGATGGAATCCGCAACGGACAATGCGTCGGAAATGATTGAAAATCTGAGCCTTGAATATAACAGAGCAAGACAGGCATCAATCACGCAGGAATTAACAGAGATAATATCAGGTGCGAATAACTTATAATCCGAAATTTTTCCCGCAGCACTACTTTTTGTTTGGAGCAGTACACCTGTACGGCATCACAAACTGCAAAGCAGCACTGCGAAAAAAATTACAAATTATAAAATTACGGACTATATAGAGATGAAGGAGTTATGTATGAATAACGTTGGAAAAATAGTTCAAATAATAGGTCCTGTCCTTGATATAAGGTTTGAGGACGGTGAATTGCCTAATATTTTAAATGCCATTGAAATTGACAATAAAGGTCAAAGGCTTGTTGCGGAAGTTGCACAGCATATAGGCGACAATGTTGTCAGATGTATTTCGATGGGCTCGACGGACGGACTTGTCAGAGGTATGGACGCCGTTGATACAGGTGAGGGAATTAAAGTGCCTGTCGGTGAAGAAACACTCGGAAGAATTTTTAACGTTTTGGGTGATGCGGTTGATAATATGCCTAATCCCGAAACAAAAGAAAAATGGTGTATACATCGTGAGCCGCCGACATACGAAGAACAAAATCCGACAACGGAAATACTTGGAACGGGTATTAAGGTTGTTGACCTTATTGCACCGTATGCAAAAGGCGGTAAAATCGGTCTTTTCGGCGGTGCCGGTGTCGGCAAGACTGTTCTTATAATGGAGCTTATCAATAATATCGCTAAGGAACACGGCGGTATCAGTGTTTTCGCCGGTGTCGGCGAAAGAACGAGAGAGGGTAACGACCTTTATAATGAAATGAAAGAGTCGGGCGTTATCAATAAGACTGCGCTTGTTTACGGTCAGATGAACGAGCCGCCGGGTGCAAGAATGAGAGTTGCGCTTTCGGGACTTACAATGGCTGAATATTTCAGAGATAAGCAACATCAGGACGTGCTTTTGTTTATTGATAATATTTTCAGATTTACACAAGCCGGTTCGGAGGTTTCGGCACTTATCGGACGTATTCCGTCGGCGGTCGGTTATCAGCCTACACTTTCTACTGAAATGGGTGCTTTGCAGGAGAGAATTACATCTACAAAGAACGGTTCTATAACTTCGATACAAGCTGTCTATGTACCTGCGGACGATCTTACAGACCCTGCTCCCGCAACGACATTTGCTCACCTTGACGCAACAACCGTTTTGTCAAGACAGATTTCTTCGTTGGGTATTTATCCGGCGGTTGACCCGCTTGAATCAACGTCAAGAATTTTGACACCAGAAGTTGTGGGTAAGGAGCATTACGAAACAGCCAGAGCGGTACAGCGTATAATTCAAAGATATACCGAATTGCAGGATATTATTGCGATTATGGGTATGGATGAGCTTTCGGAAGAGGACAAGAATACCGTAAACAGAGCGAGAAAGGTTCAGAGATTTTTGTCACAGCCGTTCTCTGTTGCGGAACAGTTTACAGGTATGAAAGGTAAATACGTTCCGATTAAAGAAACAATTCGCGGTTTTAAGGAAATTATCGAGGGTAAATGTGATGATATTCCCGAATCGTGTTTCCTTTTCGCGGGCGGTATTGACGAAGTTCGTGAAAAAGCAAAGAAAATGGGTGAATAATTATGAATACATTTCATTTGCAGATAGTAACGCCCGACGGACTTATGTTTGACGGTGATGCGGAAAAATTACTTGTTCGTACTACTGAGGGCGACGTCGGTATTATGAGCGGTCACTGCGATTATGTAACGCCTGTCGATACGGGTGTGGCAAGAGTTACAACGAACGGCGATGTAAGAACGGCGGCGTGTTCGGGAGGACTTTTGAATGTGAAAAAAGGAACAGTCAGACTTGTTGCAAGTACGTTTGAATGGTCCGAAGATATTGACGTTGAACGTGCGTTGAGGGCAAAAGAGGCGGCGGAAAAGAAAATTAAAGAAGCTTCCGACTACGAAGAAAGAGCCGCTGAAATAAAATTAAAAAGAGCACTTACGAGAATACGTGTAGGTGAAGGAAAATAGTAGAAGGGGACACTAAAATTCAGTGTCCCCTCAGATTGTCAATAAATTGTCTGGAACGTGCAAAATATTATTCTTATAATTTAATAAAAAAACAAAAGGCAAGCCTATCTTTAATATACGGCTTGCCTTTGCACTTTCAGCGAAAATAAACTCTAACGTACCTGTGTACGCCGACAAGTTCATTTTCGCAGAATCCAAACTAATTTCTTGACATCTGCCGATATGCAGATAAAATAAAAATTTGCTAATCGTATTGACAAAAATTAACCGCTCGGATATACTAAAATATGAATAGGAGGACAAGGTATGCAGATTGAAAAATACTACAATGATTTAAACACATTGCATATTAATACAGAAGAAAACAGAGCGTATTATATGCCGTGTTCGGATATAGAAAATGCAAGAAAGGGAACGAATGACAGAAAGCAGGTTTTAAACGGTGAGTGGAATTTTATGTATTACACTTGCATTGATGATGTTCCGGAAGATTTTAAGGACGGAAATACAGACGGCTTTGATAAAATTCCTGTACCGTCATGTTGGCAAACTCAAGGTTATGACCGCCATCAATATACAAATACAAGATATCCGTTTCCGTATAATCCGCCGTATGTTCCGTATGACAATCCGTGCGGTGCGTATGTAACTCATTTTGAATCGGATAATGAT
>NZ_JBKVWU010000065.1:0-11999 GCF_046972485.1 Hominilimicola sp. | reverse complement strand
GTAATATCGGAAATGAAAGACGATTTTTATAAGGAATTTTAACAGGAGAGATAAAAATGGAAATGACATTACGTTGGTACGGTTCAAAATTTGATACCGTAACGTTAAAGCAAATACGACAAATACCGGGCGTTACGGGCGTTATAACAACGCTTTACGATACCGCACCTGGTGAAGTATGGAGCAGAGAAAGAATTAAAGAAATGAAAGATGAAGTCGAAAAAAGCGGACTTCATGTAAGCGGAATTGAAAGCGTAAATGTTCATGACGCAATTAAAGTCGGAACATCGGACAGAGATAAGTACATAGACAATTATATTGAAACGCTTGAAAATCTCGGAAAAGAGGACATTCATCTTGTGTGCTATAACTTTATGCCTGTATTTGACTGGACAAGAAGTGAGCTTGCAAGAAAACGTCCCGACGGTTCAACCGTGCTTGCATACAATCAAGATGATATTGATAAAATCGTTCCCGAGAAGATGTTTGAATCTATTTCAAAGGACATGAACGGTACGGTTATGCCCGGTTGGGAACCTGAGAGAATGGAAAAAGTAAAAGAGCTTTTTGAAATGTATAAGGATGTTGACGATGAAAAGCTTTTTGAAAATTTAAAATATTTTCTTGAAAGAATAATGCCTGTATGCAATAAGTACGATATAAAAATGGCAATTCACCCCGACGACCCTGCTTGGAGCGTTTTCGGTTTGCCGAGAATTATAATTAATAAGCAGAATATACTTCGTATGATGAAAATGGTTGACGATGTGCATAACGGCGTTACTTTCTGTTCCGGTTCATACGGAACAAACCTTGAAAACGATTTGCCGGATATGATTCGATCATTAAAGGGAAGAATACATTTTGCGCACGTCAGAAATCTTAAATTTAATTCACCGACCGATTTTGAGGAAGCGGCACACTTGTCATCCGACGGTTCGTTTGATATGTACGAAATAATGAAAGCACTTTACGAAATCGGATTTGACGGTCCTATCCGCCCCGACCACGGAAGAATGATATGGGACGAAGTGGCTATGCCGGGTTACGGACTTTATGACAGAGCGTTGGGTGCGACATATCTAAACGGTTTGTGGGAGGCTATTGAAAAAAGCTCAAAATAACACAAAAAAGGCGGTTGATAGTTTGTCAACCGCCTTTTTGTCATTTTTCTTCGTAGTCATTATTGATAAAAGCTGAAATTTTGTCGATTGTTCTGATTGGTGCGTCTTGTGCGGTACCCCATTCCATATCTTTGTTGCGATAGTCGAATTTAAGTGTGAATTTATGTATATCCTCCTGTATTCTTGAAAGTTCGGCTTCTTGCTTTTCAAACAGGCAGGCAAGGAATTGGGCGGCTTGTGAGTCTTTTAATGATTTTGGTACTGTATCAACAAGCAATTTCATATGCTTTAAGCATACACCTTTTGATTTATTGAATTTTTCTTTAAACTTTTCGTCATTTGCCCACATATACAAAAGCACATCGGCATACCTTTCCATAGTGTGATTGATTTTATCACACACAACACAGCAGTCCGATATACCGTCAAGTTTTTCGGAAAGTGCTTTTGCAAAATCGGCCGAGCCTGTTTTCTTAAAAAGACCGCCTTTTTGATTTTTTAAAGCCGACGCGGATTTTTTCAGCGTATCAAATTTTTTGCGTATTTCCTCTAAATGTGTGTCAAGCACAAGCGACAGTGCAAGTTTGTTTGACATACCGAAAAGCATTGAATAGTGATGGTTGCAAAATCCTTTTTCGTTTGATTCCATACGAAATTCAGGCTCCATCATTGCCGCACCGAGTGTGTAGTCAAGCGTTTCTTTTTCAAGTTTTTTCTCAAGTTCACAAAGCGGACATTCGCAGTCTGTATCGTAAACTTCATTTACCGGTATTGTATAAATTTGTTCTTTCATAAGTAATAAAGCTGCCTTTCAAATAGCTATATTGCAGACAAAACCACTGTGGTTTTGTCTACATTTTTTTTGGAGTGTGAGGTGTAACCTCACTGAAAATCATTTCTGGCGACCTGTGCGACAGAAATGACTTAAAATCCAAAGTTTCGACTTTGGAGGAACTTTGTGATTTTTTCTCTGAAAACGCTCAAAAATTACATCTATGATGTGATTTTTGGAGCTGCCGACATTTTGTCGGCAGACTCGGTTATATTGTTATTATAACACCTAAAAGACTGCCTTTCAAGAACAAAAACGAAAGTTGTATTCTGCAAATTCAAAAAGGTTATGATTTATTTGTGCAAAACGTCACATTTTTAACGAAAAAATAACGTATTTCTGATAGTAACTGATAAAAAAATAAAAAAATCATTATAAATTCTTTAAAAAAAACAAAAAATATGTTATAATGCACTTGTCAATAAAATAGAAAACAATGTTACAAAATAACACTGTATAAAATTAAAAAATGTATTGGAGGATTTTTACCATGACAGAAAACAAGACAGTTCTTGCATGGCTTGAAGAAATGAAAGCTATGTGTCAACCTGACAATGTTGTTTGGATTGACGGAAGTGAAGAACAGCTTGAGGCTCTAAGAGCAGAGGCTGTTAAAACAGGTGAAATGATTAAACTAAATCAAGAAAAGCTTCCTGGATGTTACTATCACAGAACAGCTGAAAACGACGTAGCTCGTGTAGAAGACAGAACATTTATCTGTACTCCTACAGAAGAAGAAGCAGGTCCAATCAATAACTGGATGGCTCCTGACGAAATGTATGCAAAGCTAAAGAAACTATATGCAGGTTCAATGAAGGGCAGAACAATGTACGTTATCCCTTATTCAATGGGTCCTATAGGTTCACCTTTCTCAAAGATCGGTATCGAGCTTTCAGACAGTATCTATGTTGTACTTAATATGGCTATTATGACAAGAATCGGTCAAAAGGTTCTTGATCAACTTGGAAATGACGAAAACGCTGAATTCATCAAGTGTCTACACGCTAAGAAAGACGTAAATCCTGATGACAGATATATTGTTCAATTCCCACAGGATAACACAATTTGGTCAATCAACTCAGCTTACGGCGGTAACGTTCTTCTTGGTAAGAAGTGCTTCGCTCTAAGAATTGCATCATATCTTGGTAAGAACCAAGGTTGGATGGCTGAGCATATGCTAATTCTTGGTCTTGAAAATCCTCAAGGCGAAGTTAAGTATATCTGTGCTGCATTCCCATCAGCTTGCGGTAAGACAAATCTTGCAATGCTTATCCCACCGGAATACCTAAAGAACCAAGGTTACAAAGTATGGACAGTCGGCGATGATATTTCATGGCTAAACATCGGTCCTGACGGCAGACTATATGCTATCAACCCTGAAGCAGGTTTCTTCGGTGTTGCTCCTGGTACATCAGTAAAGACAAACTTCAATGCTCTTGAATCAACAAAGAAGAATACAATCTTCACAAACGTTGCTCTTAACAATGCAGACAATACAGTTTGGTGGGAAGGTCTTGACAAGAATCCTCCTGTTGATGCAACAGAATGGAAGGGCTCAAAGGTTAACGGTCCTGAATACTCTGCAGCAGGTAACAATCTTGCTCATCCTAACTCAAGATTTACAGCTCCGGCTATCAACTGCCCATGTATCTCATCTGAATTCGAAAACCCACAGGGCGTTCCTGTAGAGGCTATTGTATTCGGTGGCAGACGTGCTAAGTGTGCTCCGCTTGTATATCAATCAAGAGATTGGCAGCACGGTACATTCGTTGGTGCTACAATGGCATCAGAAACAACAGCAGCAGCTGCAGGTGCAGTAGGTGTTGTTAGACGTGACCCAATGGCTATGAAACCGTTCGTAGGCTACAATATGGCTACTTACTGGGGTCACTGGCTTGAAATGGGTAAGAAGCTTGGCGACAAAGCTCCAAAAATCTTCCACGTTAACTGGTTCAGAAAAGATGACGAAGGACACTTCATGTGGCCTGGTTTCGGTGACAATATGCGTGTACTTCTTTGGATTCTTAACAGATGTGCAGGTAAGGTTGACGCTGTTGAAAGCGAAATCGGTTACCTACCAAAGCCTGAAGATATCGACCTAACAGGTCTTGAAGACGAAAATGTTGATATTAACGGTCTTCTTACAATCGATAAGCAGGTATGGCTTGAAGACGTTGCAAATATCGAAGAATATTTTGCACAGTTCGGCGATTTACTTCCACAGGAAATGGCTGACGAACTTGCTAAGTTAAAGGCTAACCTTTCTAAGTAATTTTAATTACAGTGTATTAAGAATTTAAAAGCAGACAAAATCTTTATGGTTTTGTCTGCTTTTTTTGTTGACATTTATAGACACATAGGTTAAAATGTAAGTGTATAATATATACAGATTATCTATAGAAAAGAGGAGAAAATATGAAGAAAAAAGGTGTAATTATCGGTGTTATAATAGCGGTAATCGTAATTATAGCGGTAAGCATTATAGGAAGTTACAACGGACTTATAAGTTTAGAAGAATCGGCCAACACGGCATATGCCGATATACAGGTTCAACTTCAAAGACGTATGGATCTTGTACCGAACCTTGTTAATACTGTAAAGGGATATGCGGCACATGAAACGGAAGTGTTCACTGCGGTTTCGGACGCTCGTGCAAAACTTGCCGGTGCGGGAACAGTTGAGGAGGCAAGAGGCAAATGAGAACTTTCATCGGCACTTAGCAGATTGATTGCAATTTCGGAATCATATCCGGAATTAAAGTCAAACGAAAACTTCTTGTCACTTCAAGATGAACTTGCAGGTACGGAAAATCGCATAGGTGTTGCAAGAAAGGATTATAATGACGCCGTTCAAAAATATAACGTAAAAATACGTTCATTCCCTACAAACATATTTGCAAATATGCTTGGTTTTGAAAAGAAACAACAGTTTGAGGCAGACAGTGCGGCACAATCTGCTCCTTCTGTAAGTTTTGATTGATATGAGTAGGGGGAAGATACGTTTCGCGGCATTAATTTCCGCAATGTTTGTTTTATTTATAAATATTTGTGCGTTTGCAAAGGTTGATATACCGAATCATACGGATAGATTTTTTATAAATGACTATGCGAATGTTATTGACAGTGAAACAGAGGATTATATATTTGAAAAAGGTAAGGCGTACAATGTTAACGGCGGACCGCAAGTTGTTGTTTTGACAATGGAAAGTATAGACGGAAACGATCTTGAAGACTTTTCGATTGAAACGGCGAGAAAATGGGGGATTGGCGATAAAGACGCGAATAACGGAGTTCTTATTCTCCTTGTTATGGATAGCCGTGATATTCGTATCGAAGTTGGTTACGGACTTGAGGGCGTTTTAAATGACGGTAAGTGCGGTCGATTTATCAGAAATGCAACAGATTCTTTGTCGGCAGGTGATTACAGCGAGGGTATTAAGCAGATTTATGATTCGGTAATCGGCGAACTCGAAGACCCGACACCCGATGAAGAAGATGATGATGACACTATGGTTGAAATAATGACATATGTAGTGTTTTTCATAGTTTTAGCGATTGTGGTATTTATCACTAATATCAAAGGACGTGGCGGACGTGGCGGACGTGGCGGCTATCATAGCGGCGGCGGTTACTATGGCGGTGGTTTTTCCGGCGGAAGCAGCAGCGGAGGAGGCGGATTCTCCGGCGGCGGCGGAAGTTTCGGCGGCGGCGGTGCCAGCGGTAAATTTTAAAATATAAAAATCATATCTTGCACGTTCCGGATAATTTGTCGACAGTCTGAAAGGGTGTTGTGTTAAAAACAACACCCTTTTGTGTAAATAAAAATTTTTTTAATTTAATGCAACCTTTTGGTGTGCTGAAAAGTATTATATATGAAAGGAAAAATAATCCGATAAATTTAACAAGGAGGAAAAAATTATGAAAAAATTATTAGCGGTAGCATCAGCGTTGGCTCTTACTGTATCGGCAGTATCACCGGCAGTTTTAGCCGCTGAAACGTTAGCCACACAGCAAACAGAAACATCTGCAAGAGAGAATATGCAGAAAATATTGGAAAGCGTTAAACAGAGAGTTGAAATTCCGAGTGAGTGCAGTGAATTTTCGAGCAGAACAGAGGAACAGTACGGCGAAAAAGTTTATAACTTTACATGGAATGAAAAAGACGGAAACAAGAGTGTTAATATAACTTGTACGGCAGACGGAGTTATAACCAACTATTCAATTCACGGTTTTAAATCTGATGATAAAAATAACACACCGAATTTACCGAAAATTAGCGAAAGTGATGCAAAAAAGACGGCGGAAAACTTCTTAAAACAAATTAATCCCGATTTTCCGTATGAAATAAAAATTTATGGAAGCAACGGCAGTATTTTTGGTAACGGATATACATTCTATATTAAAACGTATGTAAACGGTGTATTGTTCACGAACGGAAACGGCTCGGTTAATATTGACGGTACAGATGGATATGTAATGGGTTTTGATTTGGGCTATATACAAGCGGATTTTCCGTCAATCAATAATGCGATAAGCGTTGATGAGGCAAAAAAAGCGTACAGTGATAAACTCGGAC
Source organism: Hominilimicola sp. (assembly GCF_046972485.1). Taxonomy (NCBI): domain Bacteria; kingdom Bacillati; phylum Bacillota; class Clostridia; order Eubacteriales; family Oscillospiraceae; genus Hominilimicola; species Hominilimicola sp. The sequence goes on along the minus strand of NZ_JBKVWU010000065.1, from coordinate 5,468 downwards.
TTGAGTTGGTTTATCGTACATATGTTGACGAGGACGGTAACGTGGTAGCTTATCCTGTATACACACAGGAATACGACTACGACAAATACATTAATGCACTTACGGGTGATGCGGTTGATGTTACAAATTACAGATATTTCATCGGCAACAAATCTGAAAGTGCAAATGATGCAACAGCAGACGGCGGACTTACCGAACAGGAAATAAAAGAGCTTGACAATATAGACGGACTTATTTCAAGAACCGCTTTGGAAAATAAATTAAAGTCGAACAAGCTTTTGTCAATCCCTAAGAATATAAATACAGACAGCATTTCTTTATATAAAAATTATGACGATGAATATACATATGCTGTATCAATGTCAAATGACAAGTGCAACATATATACGTCTGTTGATGCTAAAACAGGTGAAATAAAGTATTATTCACGTTGGGGAGAAGATGACAGTGAGGTAAAAAATAATGATGATTCGGCTTTAAATACACTTGCAGGAGATAAGGCAAAAGAATACAAATATGATGAAAATTCACATCAGTATATCAGATATGTCAACGGTATTAAGGTAACAGGCGACTATGCCAACGTGACAACAAACAACGGCGTACTTACTGATTTCAGGATGAATTATACCGACACCGAATTTCCGTCAATCGAAAATGCAATGAGCAAGGAAGACGCTGAAAAGATTTTATTTGACGCAAAAGATTACAGCATTGTATATATGCAGAATTATACTGACAACACAAGAGAGATTATCCCTGTATACACAATAGATACAGAAAATATCAATCCGTTTACAGGTAAGTTTGTTGACTATCAAAACAAAGAAATTACGGAGGATGCAAGCAGTAAACTTGAATATTCGGATATAGACGGTCACTATGCCGAAAAGTATATCAAAGAGCTTGCTTATTACGGAATAGGTTTTGAGGGCGGCGAATTTAAACCTGACGAAAGGATTACTCAAAAGGATTTTCTTGCACTTTTGATGAGCATAAACGGTAACGATATAATCGTATTGAAAAACAATTTAGAACAGGCAAATTGGGTGTACAGAAATTCAGCACAAAACAGTATTATTTCAGAAGATGAACGCGATGATGATGCGGAAGTAACTCGTGAGGTGGCTGCTGTGTATATGATTCGTGCAATCGGTGCTGAAAATTATGCAAAATATAATGATATTTACGTTACACCGTTCAATGATGTTACGGAAAATAAGGGATATATCGCATTGCTTTCGGCTATGGGCGTGTTAAGCGGTGACGGTAACGGTAATTTCAATCCAAACCGTGAAATGACAAGAGCGGAAAGTATAATTATGATTTATAATTATTTAACCAGATAAAAAATAAGAAGTGGCAAAATATTTTTGCCACTTCTTTAGTTATAATTTCTATTTGCTATTTTGATGACGGTGTCGGAAGATACGGGATAATTTTATTTGCAAATTCAGCCATATTCATTGTTTGTAAATATACCTTACCCGGACCGGTAAGAGTTGTAAGGAACAGTCCTTCACCGCCGAACAACATATTTTTAAAGCCCTTTACTGTTTCAACGTCATATTTGACGGTTGATTCAAAAATCGCAACACTGCCTGTATCGACTTTAAGTTTTTCGCCTGCAGCAAGGTCGATTTCTTTAACTGAACCGTCAAGCTCAATGAAAGCAGTACCGTTTCCGGAAAGCTTTTGAAGTACAAAGCCTTCACCGCCGAACAAGCCTTTCTTTATGCCGCTTGTTATATATGTTGAAAGTTCAACACTTTGCTCGGCACACAAAAAAGCTGATTTTTGACAAATAAATTCTTTGTCGGAAGAAATGTGAAGTTCTTTGATTTCTCCGGGAAAAGATGAGGCGATTGTGATAGATTGGTTCGGTGCCTCGGCGGTGTATGTAGCCATAAACAATGACTCACCGCTGAACATACGTCCAAGACCTTTCATAAATCCGCCTTTCATATTGGTGTCCATTTTTACTTTGTCCGACATCCATGTCATACCGCCCGATTCGGTATAAATGCTTTCGCCTTGTTCAAGGTCGATTGTTACGGCAGGAAGAATATTTCCCCAGATTGTAGTTTTCATAAAAATTACCTTTCCTTTCTGTATGAAATAGCTCAGTGACTTTAGTGATATTCAAATTATATCATAATATTCCTATTTTAAATATATCTTTTTTATTACAATTACACAAAGCGAGTTTTGTAAAATTGTCGTTAAAACTTGCAAAAGTAACGAAAAAGTGATAAAATAGATTATATATATTATGTTGTAGTTTATATATAAAAAAAATACAAATTGTAGTTACGAATGGAGATAAAAATATGCTTAGATATTTCACGGCGGGAGAGACACACGGTAAGTGTCTTACAGTTATAATCGAAGGTATGCCGTCAGGTGTTGAGATAAGCCTTGATGAGATAAACGAACAGCTTGCAAAGCGTCAGCAGGGCTATGGCAGAGGCGGAAGAATGAAGATTGAAAAAGATACTGCCGAAATTCTTTCGGGTGTGAGAGGCGGAGTGACTCTCGGAAGTCCTATCGCAATTAAAATCGAAAACAGAGATTGGGCGAATTGGGAAAGTATAATGGGTACTGAAACGGCGAATAATGAAAAGTCTGTCGAATGCCCAAGACCGGGACACGCTGACCTTACCGGAGGTATGAAGTACAATCACAGAGATTTGAGAAACGTGCTTGAAAGAGCAAGTGCCCGTGAAACTGCAGCAAGAGTGGCTGTCGGCGCACTCGTAAGACAGGTTTTAAAACCGTTTGGAATAGAATTTTTAAGCCATGTTAAGAGAATAGGCGAGGTTGAAGATACATCCGATTTTACTGCGGCAGATTTCTTTGAAAAAGTACAAAATTCACCTGTTGGGTTTGGCGATGAAAATGCCGCTCAAAAGGCTATGGAATACATAGACAAAATCAAGGCAAGAGGTGAAAGCGTAGGCGGAATAGTGGAAACTATCGTAAAAGGTGTGCCTGCCGGATTGGGAAGTTATGTTCATTACGACAGAAAACTTGACGCAAACCTTGCTTTCGGTGTTATGAGTGTACAGGCTATCAAGGGCGTTGAAATCGGTATGGGCTTCGGTGTGAGCGAAATACCGGGTTCAAAGGTACATGATGAAATCGAATATTCGGACGACTTCCACAGACTTACCAACAATGCCGGCGGTATTGAGGGCGGTATGTCAAACGGTGAGCCGATTATTGTTAAGGCGGCAATGAAACCGATACCTACTTTGTATAATCCGCTTAGAACAGTCAATATTGACGATAAATCGGAGCATAAGGCAACTGTCGAACGTTCCGATGTGTGTGCTGTACCGGCTTGTTCGGTTGTCGTTGAGGCGGTAATCGCATTTGAAATCGCAAAGGCGTTTTTGGATAAATTCAGCGGTGACTGTATGGCTGACGTAAAGGCATATTACGATGTATATATGAACAGAATTAAGAATTTCTAAAATCAAACGTAGGGCAAATAAACCATGAGAGGTGGTGAGGGATTTTTGACCGAAAATGATTTGATTAAAAAGTGTAAAAAAGGTAGCCGAGAAGCTTTTAATATATTAGTTTCAAATTACCAACAGCTAGTTATAAATATCGCTTACGGAATGCTTTCAAATCAAGAGGATGCATATGACGCGGCACAGGAGGTATTCGTAAGGGTGTATAAAAGTATAGAGTCATTTAAGGAGCAATCTTCCTTTACCACGTGGCTTTATAGGATAACTAAGAATGTTTGCTCTGATATTCTGAGAAAACGTCAGAAACATTCGGGTGTAATAAGTATCAATCAGGCGATTGACGAAAAAAAAGATATGGATATTAGGGACGAAAGTCCTACACCGGAAGAAAATATGGAAATATCGGAACGTCAGAGAGCTGTACGAGAGGCGATAAGCGAACTCAAAGAAGAATACAGAACTGTAATAACACTATGCGATATTGAGGGATTGAGTTACGATTACATAGCTGAGGTACTCGGAATACCGTCGGGAACGGTTAAGTCGCGAATTAATCGTGCGAGAAGTGCATTAAAGAAAAATTTAATGAATAAACGGGAACTTTTTTGATATTTCTTACGTCTAATATATTGTAAAAAGAAATTAATGAAAATTTAAAGAAAGGGGGAGTAAAAATGAATTGTGATAAATTTAACGAATGCTTGGACAACTATGAAAATTTGAGTGACGAAACAAAGCAGAAAATGGATAAACACGCATTGGAATGTGCAAATTGTAAAAGTGAACTTGAATTTATGCGTTCAATTATTTCAACGGCTAAATCTCTCCCTGACATAAATGTTCCTGTGGATTTTATGGAGAAATTAAATGTCCGCATAGATGAAGAGGAAAAGAAAAAAGCACGAATAACAAGACGTGTAATGCGTAATGTTCGCCGTAATTGGAAACAGTATACTGCGGCAGCGGCTTGCTTTGCGTTGGTAGCTGTTGTAACGGCTAACAGCAATATGTTCGTCGATAAGATGAACGGAAATGATGACGGTGTTATTCAAGAGGAAACAGTCGTGACTGACAGTGACGGAAATACTGCCGTAAGTACGACAGCAGCAGCAGTGGCTGCTCAAGACAATGCGGAAGAAAATCAACCGACAGTATTTGAAGAAACGGTTGAAAACACTATTCCCGAAAATAAAACAGCGAAAAGTACATCATCGTTTGCAACGGCAAAGCCGCAAACAAGTACGAGTACAAATTCGGTAAAAAGCAGTGTGGTTGCAAATAACAGTAAATCCACATCTGCTCCGTCTGTAAGTCCAAAGGTACAAAATAATGCGGTACCGTCTGTTTCTGCAGAACCTGCAAAGTCGGACGAAGGTGCGGTTTCGCAGAAAACAACTGCTGAGGTTGCTGATAATTCAAACGATATTCAAGCTTATTCACAAGATGACGGAATAGCGATTGCAAGTATTGATGTTCAGTCGGACGATCGTTCCGTATATGACGGAACTGCTGACAATATCAATAATTCAAGAACAGTAAAATCAAGTGTTGAAGATGATTATTCGCTTGCGGGCGGAGCCCAAATCGCATACGGCAGATACTATAAGTTGGATAAAGACGGCAATCCGATTGAAGCCCAAGAAGAAAATAAACCTATCGGTTCAATCGTAATTTCCGCAAAGGACGCAGACGAGGCGTTAAGCGTTATAAGACAATATTCATACGATGAAGACGGTGAATTTTACACAACGAGTTCTGACAGATTGACGTCAATGCTTTCAGTATTATCCGTTCAGGGAATCGGTTACAGTAACTATACACCTGCTTATGAGGGTGAAGTAACATTTAAACTTGTTATAAGTTAATATAAATGCCTTTCACGACAGCATTATCTGTTGTGGAGGGCATTTTTGTTTGGAAAAACAGAACAAAAAAATCGGACTGTCAGTCCGATTTTTTGATATGTCTAAGAAATAAGTTGTTTTAAAA
>NZ_JBKVWU010000064.1:0-12112 GCF_046972485.1 Hominilimicola sp. | reverse complement strand
AATATGTAAAGGCAAAGCAATACAAGACAAAAAAGAATGCACAGGACGCCCATGAGGCTATCAGACCGACTTCAATAAACATAAAGCCGATTGATATTAAGGATAAACTTACAAACGACCAATACAGACTTTATAAGCTTATTTGGGAACGATTTGCCGCAAGTCAGATGACAAGTGCGGTATATGACACAATGCAGGTAACTATTGACGCAAACGGTCATACATTTAAGGCAAGCGGTTCAAACATAAAGTTTAAGGGTTATATGACGGTGTACGTTGAGTCAACGGACAACAAGGAAAAGAAAGAAAAAATGCTTCCTAACCTTGAAGAAAATCAAACCGTTACACTTAAAAGTTCGGAGGAAAAGCAACACTTTACTCAACCTCCTGCAAGATATTCGGACGCTACGCTTATCAAGGAGCTTGAAGAAAACGGCATAGGCAGACCGTCAACGTACGCACCGACTATTTCAACAATCGTGTCAAGAGGATATGTTGTAAGAAGTAAGAAACAGCTTGTTCCGACAGAGCTTGGATTTGTTACGTCGGAAATTATGAAAAATAACTTTTCGGATATTGTGGACGTTGAATTTACGGCTGATATGGAAAAAGAGCTTGACAGCGTTGAAGAAGGCGAATTGAATTGGAAAAAGCTGATTAACGATTTTTATCCGTCATTTAAGGATACACTTGAAAAGGCACAGAAGAACATCGAAAAAATTCAGATTAAAGACGAAGAATCGGATGTCGTATGTGAAAAGTGCGGAAGAAAAATGGTGTACAAGCTGAGTAAATTCGGTAAATTCTTGGCTTGTCCGGGTTATCCCGAATGTAAAAATACAAAGGCTATCCGTGAAGAAACAGGTGCGAAATGCCCTAAGTGCGGCGGTGAAATACTTGTTAAAAAGTCAAGGAGAGGTAAGGTTTACTACGGTTGTGAACATTCGCCGAAGTGTGACTTTATGGTATGGGATATGCCTGTTAAGGACGAGGCTTGTCCGCAGTGCGGCGGCTTGCTCCTTAAAAAGCAAGGCAGAAACGGTAAGATTTTCTGCTATAATGAAGATTGTAAATATGAGAGAAAGTTAAAGGACGAAAAGAAGTGAAAGTAAAAGTTATAGGAGCCGGACTTGCCGGTTGTGAGGCGGTATGGCAGCTTGTAAAGCAGGGAATTGACGTTGACCTTTACGAAATGAAACCGGTAAAGTATTCACCGGCACATTCAAATGAAAATTTTGCGGAACTTGTGTGTTCAAACTCTTTGAAGGCTGACAGAATTGAAAATGCGTGCGGTCTTTTAAAAGAAGAAATGCGTATGTTTGATTCGGTTATGATGGAGGCGGCTGATATAAGCCGTGTGCCCGCGGGCGGTGCTTTGGCGGTTGACAGAGATGTTTTTGCAAAGCATATAACGGAAAAAATTAAAAATCATCCGCGTGTAACCGTATTTAATGAAGAAGTTACGGAAATCAATCCCGATGAATATACAATAATCGCAACAGGTCCGCTTACTTCGGACGGACTTGCCGATGAAATAAAGAAAATTACAGGTTCGGACGAGTTGTACTTTTATGACGCAGCCGCACCGATTGTGACGGAAGAAAGTATTGACAAAGACAAAGTTTTCAAAGCGGCAAGATACGATAAAGGTACTGCCGATTATATCAACAGTCCGATGACAAAAGAGGAATATACCGCTTTTTATAACGAGCTTATCACGGCTGAAACAGCACCGCTTAAAGAATTTGAAAATCAAAAGGTTTTTGAGGGCTGTATGCCTGTCGAGGTTATGGCAAAAAGAGGCGAACAGACGCTTGTGTTCGGACCGTTAAAACCTGTCGGTCTTGTCAATCCAAAGACGGGCAAGGACGACGCATATGCGGTTGTTCAGCTAAGACAGGATAATAAAGAGGGTACGCTCTATAACCTTGTCGGTTTTCAGACGAATTTGAAATGGGGAGAGCAAAAACGCGTGTTCTCAATGATTCCGGGACTTGAAAATGCCGAATTTGTGCGTTACGGAGTTATGCACAGAAACACTTATATAAATTCTCCGACGCTTTTAAATAAGTATTATCAAATGGAGAAGTACCCGAAAGTATTTTTTGCGGGACAGATAACGGGTGTCGAAGGTTATGTTGAGTCGGCGTCAAGCGGAATACTTGCCGGATATAATATGGCGGCTATGCTTAACGGAAAAGATATGTTTGAACCGGATTCAAAAACTTGTATCGGTGCATTACCGCTTTATATTTCAAATTCTGCAAATACAAAGTTCCAGCCTATGAATGCGAATTTCGGCATTATAGACGGACTTAACGAAAGAATAAGAAATAAAGCCGAACGCTATAATAAAATAGCAAATCGTGCTTTAGATATAATGAAAGATAAATTGAAAGGTGAGAATGATGATGAGTAAAAAGAAAATTATAGCATTGGCAATGTCAGCCGTTATGGCAGTCGGAATGATTGCAGGCTGCGGAAGTACAAATAATTCAGGCACAGACACAGCACAAACAGAAAGCACAGAAAAGGTAACTCCTACATTTATGTACTTTGTGGCAAATGCGGACGATAACTTTGACGCAACAAACACAATGTACACTGAACTTGAAAACGAATATAAGGACAAAATCAACTTTCAACTTGTAAATGTTGACGAAAATCCTGAGGCACTTGAAAACTTCTCATTGGTAAAAGACCAAACTCCGGCACTTATTATGCTTGATACATCAAATAATATCTCGGCTATTGAATTTAAGTGCAGTGACAAGGATAAACTAAAAACAGACATAGACAATGCACTTGGAAAATAATCGAAAAGATGAGCGATACAACCGTATCGCTCTTTTTTGTATAATAATCTCTGTTTTTTCAAAAGATAGATGAAAAAAGGAGATTGTATAAATGCAGAATATAAGAACAGACTTGGCGGTGGAGGCACGCGAACTCAGCAGACGTGAGGCGAAAAATGCAACGGAAATAGACGGTGTTATATCCGATGTGCGTACAGAGGACGGAATAACCGTTACGAATATAGAAATAACAAACGAAAACGGAAGTAAGGCACTCGGCAAGGCGATAGGCAATTATATAACGATTGAGTCGCCGAATTTGAAATACAGTATTGATATATACGAAAGGGTATGCACTCTTATTTCGGAGGAAATTCGTAAAATGGCCGATATAAAAAGTGACAGCCTTACATTTGTAGTAGGACTCGGAAACCGTGACATAACGCCTGACGCACTCGGTACGGAAGTGGTGTCAAGGCTGTTGGTGACACATCATATAAAACAGAATATGAAAGATTTTTTTGATGATAATATAAGCGGTGTATGTGCGTTGATACCCGGAGTTCTCGGAACAACAGGCATTGAAACTGCGGAGATTATCAAGGCGGTAAGCGAAAAGGTGAAACCGAATCTTATTATCGCCGTTGACGCAATGGCGGCGGCGGATATAAGACGTGTTTCGACCACTGTACAAATATCGGATACAGGTATTCAACCGGGTGCCGGCGTGGGAAATAACAGAGAATGTCTTAATGAAGAAACGATTGGTGCAAAGGTGATTGCGATAGGTGTACCGACCGTTATAGACGCCGCAACAATATCAAAGGTTGAAATACCAAAAGAGCTTGCACCGCTTATGGTTACGACAAAGGATATTGACCTCGTAATCGAAAGAACGGCTAAAACCGTTGCAAACGGAATTAATCTTGCACTGCACCGAGATATGACATTAAGGGATATAGAAAGCTATGTTTAAGTTCGTTGACAGTTCTAAAAATCACATCATAGATGTAATTTTTGAGGATTTTCGATGATTGACATATGGTTTATTTTGGGGTAAAATATATTAAAAACAGTAAAGGAGAAACGGAATGAAAAGTATTAATATAAATTCAAATATAAATCTGTATTATATACCTATGACGAAGTTGAAAACAACTACGATTGACGTATATATTCACAGAGATTTAAATGAAGAAGAATCGTCGCTTAACGCACTTTTGCCTTATGTACTTAAAAGAGGCTGCAGACTTTGCAGTGACAGTGAGGCAATTTCAAAGTATCTTGAAAATCTGTACGGTGCCGGAATAGGTGTCGGAGTTTTAAAACGCGGTGACGACCATATTTTGCACGTTGCATTTGAAACAATTTCCGATAAATATGCACCGAACGGTGAAAAACTTTGTGACAGCGTTATTGAACTTATGCTTTCAATAATGTTTGAATCGACTTCATTCAGTGATGAAATTGTCGAACAGGAAAAGAAAAACGCAAAAGACAGAATAATGGCAATGATGAACGATAAGCGTCAGTATGCTGTAGAACGCTGTATCGAAACAATGTTTGAGGGTGAAAATTATGCAATTTCAAAACTCGGTACACAAGAGGGTATTGATAAAATAACTGCCGACAATTTGAAAAAGCATTATGAGAATATTATTACATCATCTGTTATTGATATTTATATATGCGGTGATGCGGACGCAAATGCACTTGCCGAAAAGATAAAGAAATACACAGGCAAAATTGCGTTTAAAAATGCGGATATTCCCAAGACGGAAATATATGTTCCGAAGAACGAAGTTAAAAACGTTACTGATAAAATGGACGTTGTACAAGGCAAACTTTGTATGGGATTTTCAACAGGCATAAAGCCTACAGACAGCGATTATCCCGCATTGATGGTTGCAAACAGTATATTCGGCGGCGGCGCTCACTCGAAGTTGTTTAACAATGTGCGTGAAAAGCTTAGCTTGTGCTATTATGCCTCGGGCAGTCTTGACAAAAACAAAGGCGCTTTGTTTGTAAACGCAGGTATTGAATTTAAGAATTTCCAAAAGGCATATGATGAAATACTTGTTCAGCTTGAGAATGTTAAAAACGGCGAAATATCACAGCTTGAATATGAGTCAAGCATTAATGCGATTATAAATTCGCTTGAATCATACAAGGATGACCAAGATATGTTGCAGTCATTCTATTTGGGACAGAAAATAGTCGGAACTGATTATGATATAGACACGCTTAAAGAAAAGATAAGCAAGATAACGATGGAGGACGCCGCAAGAGTGTTTAAAAACGTTAAACTTGAAACAGTGTATTTCTTAACGGGAAAGGAGGATGCGTAATGGAATTGCAGTACAGAAAAAATGATAAAACAGGTGAGGAACTGTATTACACAACACATTCTTCAGGACTCGGAATATATATAATTCCTAAAAAAGATTACAGCAAAACGTATGCAATATTCGGTACAAGATACGGCTCTGTCGATTCAAAGTTTGTCGTACCGGGTGAGAGTGAGCTAACGGAAGTGCCTGACGGTATAGCACATTATCTTGAACATAAAATGTTCGACCAGCCGGACGGCAGTAATGTATTTGATAAATTTTCAAGGTACGGCGGCAATGCAAATGCGTTTACATCATTTAATATAACGGCGTATCTGTTCTCGGCAACGTCTAATATCGAAGAAAATATCGAAACGCTTATGGACTATGTTCAAAGTCCGTATTTTACGGAGGAAAGCGTACAAAAGGAACAGGGTATTATCGGACAGGAAATAAGAATGTATGACGACAGCGGAAGCTGGAAGTTGTTCTTTAATTTCTTGAACTGCCTGTACAAAGAACACCCTGTCAAAAAAGAAATTGCAGGTACGGTTGAAAGTATAAGCCATATAACGCCTGAATATTTGTATAAGTGCTACGATACATTTTATAACTTGTCAAATATGTCGATAGTTGTTGTCGGAAATGTTGACCCTGTTAAGATTTCTAAAGTTATTGAAAACGGTGTAAAGAAGAATGAGCCGTTTGAAGAAAAGATTAAAAAGGTATATCCGACAGAACCTGATGAAGTGGCAAAACAGTACGCAGAACAAAGTTTGAGCGTTGCAATGCCGTTGTTTATGACAGGTTTTAAAGATACAAATAACGGTTTCGGCGGTGACGAGCTTTTAAAGAAAAGTATAGAAACGAATATTATTTTAAAAATGCTTTTCGGAAGAAGTTCAAAGTTTTATAAGAGCCTTTACGAAAAAGGACTTATAAACAACAGATTTTCGCTTGAATACACAATGCAGCCCGATTATGCGTATTCATCAATAGACGGTGAAAGCAGTGACCCTAAGGCAGTGTATGAGGCGGTTATAAACGAAGTTGAAGAAACAAGAAAGAACGGTCTTTCAAAAGAAGATTTTGAGAGAATTAAAAAGGTTGTTTGGGGCGAGTATATCCGTTCACAGAATGATGTAGAAGATTATGCAGTGACATTTTTACAGATGTTGTTTATGGATATTGATTATTTCAATTTCTATGATGTGTATAAGACAATAACTTTTGAAGATGTTCAAAAACGTTTTGAAGAACATTTCGTCAAAGAACATTCGGCATTGTCGGTAATCAATCCTGTATAAAAAATATCGGTGACAAACAAAAATACACCTATGTTAAGAGGTGTATTTTTTTGTGAATAAAATTAAGTATTTTTACGAAAACTAACAAACAAGGAGATGATAATATGAATAACAGACTCGGACGGCAGACTGTTACGTTTGACAATCCGCCGATAATAATAGAAACCGCCTCGACAGTGGGTCAAAAAGAGGGAAAAGGACCGCTTAAAAGTACATTTGACGTAATACTTGACGACGATACTTTAGGTGAAAAGTCGTGGGAAAAATCGGAAAGTATGCTCCAAAAAAAGACCGCACTTTTAGCACTTGAAAAAGCAAAATTACAACAAAGCGATATAGATTACATTCTTGCAGGCGATTTGTTAAATCAGTGCGTGGGCGCACATTACAGCGTCAGAGATTTTGATATACCGTTTTTGGGATTGTACGGTGCGTGTTCAACTATGACTGAGAGTATGTCAATCGGAAGTATGATTGTCAGTGCCGGGTTTGCGGATTATGCAATGTGCCTTACTTCAAGTCATTTTTGTTCGTCGGAAATTCAGTTCAGAAATCCGCTTGAATACGGCGGTCAGCGTACACCGTCGGCACAATGGACCGTTACGGGTGCAGGGTGTGCGATATTGTCATCAAAGGGAACAGGTCCTAAAATAACGCACGTCACAACGGGAAAAGTAATAGACAAAGGCGTAACGGATATAAGCAATATGGGTGCGGCTATGGCACCGGCGGCGATTGATACGCTTATCGCACATTTTAACGACACACACAGAACTCCCGATTATTACGATATGATACTTACGGGTGATTTGGGGGTTATCGGCTCGGATATTCTTGTAGAGCTAATGCTGAAAGAAGGCTTTGACATACGAACAAAGCATAAGGACTGCGGTAAAATGATTTTCGATATTGAGGAACAGGACGTTCACGCAGGCGGCAGCGGTTGCGGTTGCTGCGGCAGTGTTTTTTGCGGATATGTGTACAGAGAACTTAAAAGACATAATCTAAGTAAGGTGCTTGTTATGGCGACCGGTGCGTTGATGAATCCTATGATTATAGAACAGGGCGAGAGTATTCCGGCAATCGCTCACGCAGTTGCGATAGAAATTTAGGAGGGAGAATAATGGACTATTTAAAGGCATTTATAGTAGGCGGTCTTATATGTGCGGTTGGTCAGATTTTGATAGATAAAACCAAATTGACTCCGGCAAGAATTTTGGTTACGTTTGTTGTGGTTGGTGTATTTTTACAGCTTATAAAAATATATCAGCCGTTGGTTGATTTTGCAGGAGCCGGTGCAACTGTTCCGCTGACCGGTTTTGGATATAATCTTTGCAAAGGCGTGGAAAAAGCCGTTTCGGAAAAAGGCTTTTTGGGAATATTCACAGGCGGTTTAACTGCAGCGTCGGGCGGTATTGCGGCGGCACTTGTGTTCGGTTTCTTGGTGTCGATTATTTTTAGGTCTAAATCGAAAAAATAGTCTATTCAAATTCATATAATTATGGTATAATACCATATATACTTTATGAATGGAGATAAAATAATGTTTGAAATAAACGGACACACAAAACAGCTTGGAATAATCGGATATCCTGTTGAGCATACGTTTTCACCTAATATGCACAACTTCATATCCGAAACCGTACATAACAACTATGTTTACGGAGCATGGTGCGTAAAACCCGAAGATTTGAAGGATGCAATAGGCGGTATGAGAGCACTCGGAATAAGCGGAATTAACGTCACAGCACCGCATAAGGTTGAAGTTATGAAGTACATAGATGTTATAACGGACGGTGCAAAAAAGCTTGGCTCGGTAAATACGGTAGTAAACAGGGACGGTAAATTATACGGCTATAATACAGACGCGGACGGCTTTTGTATGGCACTTACAAAAGCGGGTATTGAAATCGAAAACAGCAGAATACTTATAATAGGTGCAGGCGGTGTGGTGCGTCCTACGCTTATAAGATTAATTGACAATAAGCCGAAAAGCATAACTGTTGTAAACAGAACTAAGAGCAAAGCTAAGACGCTTGCAGAGGATATTTTGAAGAGTACGGGATTTGAGGTTAATACTGAAATAGATAAGCTTGAATTTGATATAGTCATAAATACAACCTCGGCAGGTATGGAACCGCAGGAAAACGTAATGCCGATTGAAAATATTGAAGAAATCAACGATTTATCGTTTATAAACGAAAATACGGCGGCGGTCGATATGATATACAATCCCGACAAAACATTGTTTTTGCAAGAGGCGGAAAAACGCGGTGCAAAAATTCTAAACGGACTTGGTATGCTAATATATCAAGGAATTATTGCATATGAATTATTTACAGACACAAAACTTCCTGACGATATGGGTGAGAGAATCAAAAAGGAGGTTTTCGGAAGATGAATATAGTGCTTACAGGTTTTATGGCTACGGGTAAAACCGAAATAAGTAAGGCTATTTCTGAAATTTCAAAGTATAATCTTGTTGATACGGACGATATGATTGTGGAACAAGAGGGAATTACAATTAACGAAATTTTCGATAAGTGCGGAGAAGAATATTTCAGAAAAACTGAATGTGAAGTTATAAAAAAAGCGGCTGAAATGAAAAATGTTGTTATCGCAACAGGCGGCGGCGTTGTACTAAATGAACAGAATATAGAAAATCTCAGAAAAACAGGTGTTATTTTTAATCTGTCGCCCGATTTTTCGGTTATACGGGAACGTCTTGAAGAAGCAAGAAAAACAAGACCGCTTTTAAAGCAGGACAGCATTGAAAACATCAAAAAAAGATTTGACGACAGAAAACCGTTTTATGATAACTGCGATTACAAAATCAATGTTATACACGGCCGTACTCCGCGTTCGTATGCTATGGAAATATTAGAAATTATGGAGAGCAGACAGGGGGCAGAAAAGCAATGAAAATAACGAGAGAGGCAGATTATGCACTTAGAATTATTGCTATGTTGGCTGATGAAAACAGACAGATAGAGGCAAAAGCGATTGCCGAAAAAAACGATATTCCGTATAGGTTTACTTTAAAAATTTTACGAAAAATCGTTCAAGCCGGAATAATTAAATCGTACAGAGGTGTAAACGGCGGATATGTTTTGAATAAAAAGCCGTCGGAGATAACTCTTAAAGACGTGATTGAAACGATAGACGGCAAAATTGCGATAAATAAATGTATGGAAAATCCCGAGTCGTGCAAAAATAACGGCATATGTAAAGTTCAGCGTAAGCTGTACAAAGTACAAAAAGTTTTGGCAGATGAAATGTCTAAAATAACTTTTCAAGACGTTTTGGAAGGAAAATAATATGTGAGCAGATAAAGCATAGAAATGTTTTGTCTGCTCTGTTTTTGTGTATAACAATGCCGTTTATCACATATTAATGTATTATTCTTACTTGAAAGGTGAGGGGTAGTATGATATTTACAAGAAAACATATTGTGATAGCGGTATTATTTGCGGTTGTGGGTATTGCGATTGGTATAGGTATAAAACATTATGAAACGCTGCAGACCTTTTCAAGTTCCGATATAAAGGTTGTGCTTGACGCCGGACATGGCGAGCCTGACGGTGGGGCGGTGGGTGTGAGCGGAGTGGTGGAAAAGGACATTAATCTTGCGATTGTTCAGAAATTGCAGGAAGTGCTTGAAAGCAAAGGCTTTGAAGTGATTTTAACACGCAGCGGCGACAGCGGTTTACAGGACGAAAATGCCGAGACTATTCGCAAAATGAAAGTATCGGATATGAACAAACGGTTAGATATTATGAAAAACAGTCACGCAGATATTTTTGTGAGCATACATATGAATTCGTTCGGTGACCAAAAAGTGAGCGGTCTGCACATATTTTACGACAAAAATCACCCCGAAATCGAGAGGCTTGCAAAAAGTATTCAAAATAAAATGAGCGAGGTGACGGGTGCGGAAATGCACGCGGTAAAGACCGCAGATGAACGATTATTTTTAATGAAAAATCCGCCTATGCCCGCAATACTTGTAGAATGTGGTTTTTTGTCAAATCCGGACGAGGAGAAAAAACTTGCAAGTGACGAATATCAGTCAAAAATTGCGTGGGCAATCGCAAGTGCAATAGAGAATTATACAAAGTGATGTAAAAATAAAGAGAAATTATGTTAAATTTTTATCGGAGTTTGGTCAATATGTATTGACGGAAAGGAAATTTTGATATATAATAATATGTATATTATATATATTGGAGGCTAAAAAAAATGAGTAGAGTTTATAACTTTTCAGCTGGACCATCAATGCTGCCTGAGGAAGTATTGAAGAAGGCGCAAACTGAAATGCTGGAGTACGGTACAAGCGGTATGTCCGTTATGGAAATGAGCCACCGATCTAAGGACTATCAAGATATTATCGACAGTGCTGAAGCTCTTGTAAGAGAACTTATGCACGTTCCTGATAATTACAAAGTATTGTTCTTGCAAGGCGGCGGTTCAACACAATTTGCTATGATTCCGCTAAATCTTGCGTCCAAGAATAAGAAAGCTGATTATGTTATAACAGGTCAGTGGGCGAAGAAAGCAGCTGCCGAGGCTGAAAGATACATTACAGTCAACAGAGTTGCATCTTCTGCCGATAAAACTTTTTCATACATACCAAAGCTTGATAAATCAACATTTTCAAACGATGCAGATTACTTCTATATCTGCTACAACAACACAATTTACGGAACAAGATATACAGAACTTCCACAGTGCGACGTTCCTCTTATCGCAGATATTTCATCATGCGTAATGTCAGAGGAAATCGACGTTTCAAAGTTCGGTTTACTGTTTGCCGGTGCACAGAAAAATCTTGGCCCTGCAGGTGTAACACTTGTAATCGTTCGTGAGGACCTTATAGGCGACGCAATGGATATTACTCCTACAATGCTTGACTATAAGACACATGCCGACAACGGCTCAATGTACAATACTCCTCCGACATACGGAATATATGTACTAAAGCTTGTTCTTGAATGGATAAAGGAACAAGGCGGAGTTAAGGCACTTCAGGAAATCAACGAAAAGAAAGCTAAAATTCTTTATGATTATCTTGATTCATCAAAGATGTTCAAGGGTACAGTAGTTCCGGAGGATCGTTCAGTTATGAACGCACCGTTTGTAACAGGTAATGAAGAACTTGATGCTAAGTTCGTTGCAGAGGCAAAAGCTGCCGGTTTTGTAAACCTAAAGGGTCACAGAACAGTCGGCGGTATGAGAGCAAGCATTTACAATGCTATGCCTGTAGAGGGAGTAGAGAAATTAGTCGAATTTATGAAGAAATTCGAGTCAGAGAATATGTAATTATATTACACCCGAAGCTATTCGGGTGTTTTATATAAATGAAAAGGAGATTAGACAATGTTCAATATATTGACACTTAATAAGATAGCTAAATGTGGTCTTGACCAGCTTAACGATAATTATAAAATAACTGATGATGCCAATGTTGACGCAGACGGTATCATTCTTAGAAGTTTTAAAATGCACGATATGGAATTGCCTGAATCACTAAAGGCAGTTGCAAGAGCAGGTGCGGGAACAAACAATATTCCGATTGACAAGTGCAGTGAAAAGGGTATCGTAGTATTCAATACTCCGGGTGCAAACGCAAATGCTGTTAAGGAATTGGTTATTGCAGGTATGTTGTTGGCATCAAGAGATG
>NZ_JBKVWU010000063.1:0-12139 GCF_046972485.1 Hominilimicola sp. | reverse complement strand
AACCGACCTCCCAATAGTTAGATTTTTGGTCTAACTTTTGGGGGTCGGTTCATTTATACTATACTCGTTTAAATGTAAATATAACGGTTGATTAAGGCTGGCGGTTAAAAGCGGGAGCATATCAAATAGTTTTAATTTCGTACTGTAACACATTGCAACCTTTAACGCCAACCATATTACAATAGGGATAAGTAGTATAAACATAATTATCATATTTTTCTTGTTGTCTTGTCTGTTCAACTGCTATCACATCTCTTTATGTGTAAATTTCGCATACTCATCAATTCCTTTCAATACAAAAAAAGAAACAACAATTAATGTTGCTCCCTTAATTTTGTTATTTTACTTACTTTATGTATAATTATATGCTCAATAAACCATACTTTTATTTTGATTTCGAATAATCTAATATCTTTGATATTTTTTTTGAAATGGCTAAATTCAAAAAATCTTGTTGACTTTTTTTGAACGCATTAAATTTTTCAGCCCATCGTTTTGTAATAGGAGATTGTCTAATAATTTCTGTTATTCCGTAATCATCAAACAATGATATTTTTTCAGATGTATAGAATTGATTGGTATAAGAGTCAAGTATATTCACAATACTATCTGTACAACTATTTGATAAGCGCGGAAATTCATTTAATGATATATAAAATTCATTTGATGAAACAATATCATAAATCTGACATTTTAAGATATTGTAGTCTGGCGGATAGTCATCTGCTACAACTTCTCCTTCAAAATCCGTTAATACACAAGGTTTGGGGTTTATACCATTTTTCTTTAATGTATCTTCATAATATAACATTATAGAATCGGTGTCTGCTTTTTCTTTTTCATATCTGCTTATATCTTTATAACTATTTATTAATCTTAATAGTTTGTTGCGTTCGTTTTTATTAAGATAGCGAATTGAGTAATTAGACATAATTTCACAAAGTTTTTCGTAATCTTCGCTTGAGTATTTATTGTGATTTAATATTTGAATAACTGGAAAAACAACTGTCATAAGTACATTTTCTCTATTTGCTTTATCATAATATTTTTTTGAAAGCAAAAATGATATAAATGATGAAATAAATATCGCCATTGCATTGTTATATATCCATTCAAAAATTGATTGTAGCATATAATACTTTCCTCCAGAAACTTTAATTTATCTATTAAATAGATTATACCAAAGACATCTCAGAAAAGCAATCTATATGAATTGCTTTTCTATGAGTGTATCAAATTTTATCCAAGTTTCTGCCTTTGAAAAAGGAACGGTTTTATGAGTATTTGCGGATTCGTTTACCTCAAAGAAGTACCACTTACTACTGTCGGTTACATCAGTAAAGCGATTAAGTTTTGTGAAATTATCCTTTACAAATTCCTTATCCGCAGTCCTTCCTGTTGCACGATTAACAACTGTAACAACCTCTGCACGCGTAATCTTATTATCACCACGGAACGAGCCATCACTATATCCATTGAGCCAACCAATATTTTTTGCATATGCAATATCGTCATATGCCCAATAATTTTTATTTACATCTGTATATTTTACAGTATAGCCGTCTTTATTAACATCGTTGAACAGTGAATAATAGCGTACAGACATAGAAACAAATTCTGCTCTTGTAACAGGTGCGTCAGGTTTAAATGTACCGTCGTTATATCCCTCAATAATCTTGTATTTTTCAAGATAACCGATATAGTCTGCATACCAACCGTTTTTGTCAGTATCCTTAAATGACGATTTACCGCTTATTGTTTCGCCTTTTTCTTCCGAGATAAGACGGGCAAATATAGCAGCCGCTTCGGCTCTTGACATATCGTCGTCAGGGAGGAATGTTCCGTCTGGATAGCCAACAATATATGATTTATGCTCCGACAACGGCATAATAACTTGACCGTTTGTATCGGTTTTACCGTTCACGGAATTAGTTTTGTCTTTGAGAGTAACATCAATATTCGGTGCAAC
The DNA here is from genome assembly GCF_046972485.1 of Hominilimicola sp. Classification (NCBI taxonomy): domain Bacteria; kingdom Bacillati; phylum Bacillota; class Clostridia; order Eubacteriales; family Oscillospiraceae; genus Hominilimicola; species Hominilimicola sp. The sequence continues at coordinate 10,170 of NZ_JBKVWU010000063.1, read as the reverse complement.
TTTGCCGTTTTTGTCGGTTACAGTAATGGTGTAATAATTATCGTCAAGCGTATTGCCATTCGGAAGTGTTAAAGTGATTTTATCATCTTTTATTGTCTTATTGACATTTATGATTTTACCATCTTTGTCGATTACTTTGACAATATATGATGGTCTGACATAGCTGCTGCCGCCACTTCCTCCTGAAGATGAGCCGCCACCACTTGTTGAAGTCTTAACCGGTACGGTGATTTTTCCGTTTTCGTCCGTGGCTTTTGTTGCGGTTTTGTTGTTCTTGTCAGTAACAGTGATATTAATATCCTTAACAGGTGCATTATCTTTGTCGGTTACTGTTACAGTAGTCTGATTTGTTGTATCAAGCACATTTCCATCGGGAAGTATAATGCTGATTTTACCGCCTTTTATTTTTACAACGGCATTTTCAATCTTAGTCTTTGTGTCCTCGACAACAATATTATATGTTTTTTCGTCCTCGATTACTTGTGCATATCCGTTTCGGTCAGTAATATCAGTATCTGAAACAGGCACAACCGCAATACCGTTAATGTTTGTAATATCGGAAGCAGTATTTTTTGCTGCGTCTGTTACGTTTACCGTGATACCTTTGATTGCTGTTTCATTATCTGCATTTATAACCTTAACGTATATTTTGTTTTCTGGATTGAGTGTTTTATTTGTCGGTAATTCTATTTCAATATTACCGTTTTCAAGCAACTTAATAAGTCCAAATTCTGAAATTACACCATCATTATCCCATACGAATACCTTGTACTTGTAGTTTTTATTCTGTACTACCGAGCCGTCACCAATATTCGGAGTAGGAGTAGGCTCATTAGGCTTGTCTGTTTTTGTCGGATTGTCAGGTAACACAGGCGTTTTTGTTTCGCTCGGTTTATCTGTTTCGTTAGGCTTGCTGCTTGGTGTCGGTGTTACACCCGGCAATGGTGTAGCATTTGTATCAGGTGTTGGAGTAGCAGTAGGCTTTGATATAGGAGCTTCATTAAGCGGTGGTACTATAACAATTCCGTCCTTGTCCGTCACTTCTGTTCTTATGCCACTTCCGTCCTTATTATAGACTGTTACTTTCCAATCCTCAACAGGTGTTCCGTCTGTTTTTGTTACTTTAACAGTAGTACGGTTATAGTAATCAATTACTTTTCCGTCAGGTAGGCATACGAGTACAGCGTTATCATCTACTACAAGTGTTATAAGGGCATTTTTTATAAAGCCTTGTTCATCTGATACAACAACTGTATAATCATATATTTTATCGCCCTTAATTTCTCCGACATCGGCATTACCATTGTCATCTGTAATATCGCTATTAGATATAGGAAGTGTAAGTTGACCTTTGATATTTGTATATCCGCTTTCAATAAAATCATTATCGCCTACAACCTGTACGCGTAGTCTGTTTATAGGCTCACCTTTTTCATTTACTACTGTAATCGTCACACGATTATCATTGTTAAAGGCTGTGTTTGTCGGAAGTTTAACATCAATAGAGTAGTTATCACCGACAGTCACATAGCAATTCGGGATAAGTTCGCCGTTTTTATCAGTAACAATTACAACATAGGTCTTGTCCTTATCTGCAACAGTGCCGTTTGTATTGCCTGTTGATGAATTTGTGTTCGGTACTGAGAGCTGACCGTTAGCGTCTGTTCTGCCTGTTGCTGCGTTATTCATTGTATCACTTATAAATATGTTCAGATTTTCCGCAGGTTGTTGTGTTTCAGTATATGTCACTGTAATTGTCGTTATATCCTCTGCCGACAGTAAACGTCCATTGGGAAGTTTGATTGTAAGATTATCGTTTGTGTCAATGCTGATTTCACTGTTGAAAATAGGTTTATTATTTTTGTCGGTAATCAAAATGTTATAATCTCCGACACGAGAATGACCGTCCTCATCAGAATTATCATTGTTAGGTAGCTTTGGGATTTCGACTGTGTTTATAACCGTACCGCAGATTACACACTCAATATGCTTTTTGCCGTTTTGTTCTATTGTCGCAGGAGTATCGATTATCCAATCTGACAGTTTATGTCCTGTTGCCTCAATATAATCTGACTTGTGTGTTTCACCACAATTTTTGCAAGTGTAGGTAGTATATCCGAGTTCCGTACAAGTTGGTGCGGTTACATCTGATATATAGTTATGTTTTGTCGGTTGTTGTTCATCACCGATATATTCTTTGCCACAATCAGAGCAAGTATATATTGTATAGCCTTGTGATGTACATGTCGGCTCTACCGTTTTCTTATTGTAATTATGCGGCAATACCTCTGTATAGTCACTTACATAATTCTCGCCACAATCTGCACAAGTATATGTTGTATATCCCATAGTAGTACAAGTCGGTGCGGTTACATCTGCAATATAATTATGTGCTAATTTGTCGGTATAATCGCTTACATAACTATCTTTACAATCTACACAAGTGTATGTTGTATATCCCATAGTAGTACAAGTCGGAGCAGTTACAGTCGATTTGTAATTATGTGATGTTTTATCTGTGTAATTGCCTATATATGAGTTATCGCAATTTTCACAAGAATAAGTCGTATATCCCATAGTGGTACAAGTCGGCTTGGTTACAGTTTCAGAATATGAATGTCCTTTCGGTAATTCTAAAATCGCATTGCAGTTCTCACAAATTTGCGGTTGCGTACAAGTAGCCGCAGCACCCGGTGTGTGTCCGTTTGCACTGACAGCCTTTATCATCTTTTCATCACACTGTTTACAATCATATTCCATAACGCCGTCGCTTTCACACGTCGAATTTGTTATAATATGTCCTTCGTCCCATTGGTGACCGCTTGGCTCAGTATAATCAGAAATATAGGTATCATCACAATTTCTGCATTTATATGTTGTAAAGCCTTTTGCTTTGCAGGTTGGTGCGGTTATCGTCGGTCTGTAATCGTGCTTTGCAATAGGTGTTAAATCTGAAATATATTTGAATCCGCAGTTAATGCAAATATGCTCTGTATATCCGTTTACTGTACAAGTAGCGGCAACAGTATTGGTCTGATACTTATGGTCTGTCATTGATGTATTTTCAGTGTAATAACTTCCGCAAGACTTACACGCGTGTAATTCCAAACCGCCCTGTTGGCAACTTGCGTCACGGATTACAATAGTATTATAATCGTGTCCTGTTGCAGGGGTGTAGTTTCTTTTTTGTAATGCTCCACACTCGTTACACTGAAAACGGTCATAGCCTAACTCTGTACACGTCGGACTTATCGTTTCAAGATAGCGATAATCGTGATTATGACCGTTGTTTGTATTGGATGACGAATTGTCGGATAATAGCCATACATAGCTGACGCCATTTTCAGTCATATTCTCGCCACCATAGCTATAATCAATTTCGTAGTATACAGGATAATATCCTGCGTCCGTATAATTCGGTGCAGAGGTTTTATTGCATTTATTCGCCTCTGTTCCGTAGCGGATACTTGTATGTACACCGTTTTCAGATAAATCGGCTACCGTTATACTGTGCGATTTTCCGTCTACATTACCGTAATAACTTTGTACTACTGATTTTGCAGCTATATATTCGTTTTTTGTATATCCGCAATCATTACAATCTGCCGTAATATGAAAACGCTGATTTCCCAATTCGCCGTAAATTATTTCGGCGAAATCGTGATTTTCCTGTTTTGAGGTTGTGCGTGTATATGTACCTTTGCAAAATTGACAATACTTTCCTTTCTTTGCGTCTGTTGTATGCGTTTTGCTATTGTACGGTGTATATGACGTATTATCAAAATCGATAAAAAAATTACTGTCGCACGGATTGATAGAATATACATCTTTGCCACACGAGTACGAATTAACTCCGTCAACGGAATTTATTGTACCGCAGTTTTGGCAAACTGATTTTGTCCAATGATAGCCGGTATAAAATGCGTCAACGCCCGGTGTTCCGTCATCAAGATTGCCTTTGCTCACTCCATCTATGCAAGTACCGTCTGAATAATAAACACCACGGTTCATTGCTGTTTCACCTGTACGCGTATATTCGGGTACGCGGTATGAAATATTTGTTGTAGGCATATCGCATATAGGGCAGAAAATAGTTCCCGTAGTTACTGTTGCGTTTATATCAAACTCACTTGCTCTGCCGTTCGCTTCAATCCATACATCGGCAGGGTCTACATATTCATTTGACTGTGCGGCAAAGCTGACTGACGGAATAAGGCTCATAATCATTCCTGCTGCCATTATGCTTGATAAAAATTTCTTGAGTTTGTTCTTAAATTTTATGTTCATTTGTAAATCCTCCATAAATTCTATATAGGTTTAATGATTTCTTACATAAAAATCGTCTTAAAATAAGTCGATACATCAATTCTATGAATACAACACATTGTCGTTATCTCTCTTTCTTGATTTTTGGTGCAGTACGCGTATGCTGACGAACAGGATTGCGTCCCGCTTGTTTCTTTGCCCGTTGTGCCTTAATGTTATTTATCTGATTTTTTACAGACGGTTTAGAATTGTTGCCCATTCGTTCCGTATCCCCGCGTTTTGTATATCTGCCGTCTGACGGATTTTCTTTCACGCGGGGTGCTGAGTTTTTTGATTGTGATTTATCTTGAGCTACTTCTGTATTCTCTTTATCGGGAGTATTTTCAATAGCGGGGGCAGCATAGCCGAGTTTTTCCATAATGTAATTTAATTTTGTTACATCTTCCTGTTTGGCGATAATATCGCAAATTCCCGTATCGTTAGTTTTATCTGATACTGCGGTAAACAGTACACCGTATTTTTTAGATTCTGTATTAAATGCTTTTAAGTCATTTTCTTTAATCTGCATAATACATAGCGGTTTTTCCGCTTTAAGCAGTTTTTTTAGACTTGTTTTACCTTGCAACTTATCGTCATTGAGGGCTATTATGATTGCGGCAAGATTTTTTGCACCGAGTGCCATTAGCTTTACGCTTGATTCGGTAATCTGAATACCCTCTTTTACCATTAAATCAGCGACTTCTCCACTTGAGTTCATTGTCTACTACCTCCTTTGTTCGAGATTGTTTTTCGTGTTTCATTGCTTGTGTCTGTAATTTCTGTGCCTGATTATACTTTTCTTTGACGCGGTTTGCGTCTGCAAATATTGCCTTGCACATTCTGACATCTGCACGGCAAATTTTGAGTGTGTCATTGATTTTAGAAATTTGTTGTATGATTTCCGCTTGTTCATTGGTTTTATCCCTTTCAGTGTATAATTTTTTTCGATTTCCCGTTAAGTCCTCAATCCGCTGTTCCTGCACGGTTTGATATTTCTGTAATTGCTCTGCATTTTCTATTCCGTGAATATATAAAAACTTAAACTGCTTTTGATAGCGTTCAAATTTGATGATTTCATCACGCATAAAAAATGACACCCTTTGAGGTGTCTGTTTTTTGCGGATTTTCTTAAACAAGTACAGGTAATGAAAATACAATGCTTGAAATCCTTTAAGTTTTTTTCGCGGTACTTTTTTAAGATTTCCGTTATATTTATATATTTTCTTTTGCTGTGATGGTGACATAGTACGGATACCGTTTCGCTCTGCTATAATACGTTCTTGTATTGCTTTTTCGGTATATTCATTGCCGAGTTTGTCAAGCCTTATCGGTCTTTTACCGAATGGGGGAATGATAGACGTATATTTTATATTGTTGCCTTTTCGATGTACAGTATATCCGCGTCGTTCGAGTTCCTTCCAGAATATTTGCATTGTGTATGATGATTTTATAATCTCATCAAGTTCTTCGCGTACTTGAGAACGGATTGTAGGCTTGCCATCATTTGATGATTTCCATTCCGCATAGTGCATACCTTTGTGAATTGGATTGTCTATGACGGATAGTTCATTTTCTATGCAAAGCCTGTCTGAAATTTTGCGGATTACATTATAATAGCTTTTAGGAGTAGAGCGAAATTTGCCGCCATCTAAAAATGAAACGGAATTTACAACTATATGATTATGTAGATGTTTGCGGTCAAGGTGCGTTCCTATAACTACCTCAAATCTATCACCGAAACATTCATTTGCAAATTGTACTCCAATACTATGTGCAAGTTCGGGTGTTACTTCTCCCGGACTAAAGGACTGTATATAGTGATAGGCAAGGACTTTATCCTCTTTACTGTATTTCCGTTTTGTAGCGGTCATTTCATCAAAGGCAGTTTCAACCGAAGTACAGTTTAAAACGCTTTCAAATATACGTTGTTCTGTCTTGTCGGGATTGGCGGCATAACCGATTAATCTTTCAAGTGAGGTTTTTTCTTCGTTAGCTGCATAATTTATTGCTCGGTGCAGTTTGTTTCGCACGGCATAAACTTTTACAATCGCCATCAGTTTTTGACCTCACGATATATTTCACCGAGCAAGTGCAGTATTTCGTCAAGCTGTGTTTGATTTATGCAGTTTTCCGAATTTACCTTTTTTGCAATCTGATTTATATTATTACCGATACGGTTTACTTCTCGTATAAGATTTACAATATTACTCGGCGGACGTGGACTTATATTAACTCCCATTATCAGCTTTCGTATAAACGGCTCCATTTTCAAACCTGCATTAGCAGCTTGACGTTGCAAATGATTTTTTTCATTATCGGTTAAGCGTATCAATATCGCTTGATTGCGTTTCCTCAATATTACCACCTTCAATCGTTGGGGTTTTAGGGGCGAAGCCACTAACAAGTTGCATTTTGGATAGCAAAATGCTATGCTTGCCCGTACCAAAGGCAAAGCCTTGACAGTATTATTGATTGTTCATATTTACAATATCAAAACTATTGCCGTTTCTGACCGCCATATATTCGCCATTGTCCGTACCGTTATTTGACTTACAGGAAAATAGTACAAACTGCGTATTTGCGTTGTTTGTATCAACAATATCACTGTTTAAATATGCGTGTGATATGAAATCTAATGCTTCCTGTGCCGTATTAGCCCTTATATTAAAAACCTTACTTGTAATTATTTCTGATTTATAGTTCTGCATTTTAACCACCTTTACATCATTTTGTATATTTTTAATATCAATCTTGATATCATTTTAACTGAATCTGATAGCACGAATTTTGTATTAATTTTTGATTAAATCAAATTATCTTGTTTTGCTTTCGATTTGCTATCATTTCAAGCTAATTTGATATCTTGTTTGACATCAAATGCGTATTTTTATATATCAATTATCATTACCGCATAAGTAATCCCAATCAACATCGGATATATTGCTTTCAGATTCGATATTATCTTCCGAATTTTTATCGGAATTAAAAACCTGTTTCAGAATTTCGCTTGATAATGCGTCCGCAATACATTTTTGTACAGCCTTACATATCTTATCAATCAGCTTGTTTTCCTGTTCGATTATTTTATTTTCGGTGCGTGTATTATCTTGTTCAATAAAGTAGACGACAGATTCTGCAATAAGTGCTGCATAGGACGGATATTTTTTCGTATCTCTGTGTTGGAGATATTCCCACGCCTTGTGCTGATTGATATTATTGTCGTTAAATCTGACAGAGCATTGATGTATGTCCATATTGTTATGACCTCCTATTTAACTGCATATATGCGAGGTATTCAAAACCTTTTGCGGCGGCACATATATCATCAATTATGATGACACGCTCTTTATCATAGTCTGCGAAATTCTTTACAATACAGCCGCCACCGCCGATTATATACAGTTTCATCAAGTCGGAGTTGTATTCATATTTGCGTAATGCTGCGAAAATATCTGTGGCATATTCCGTAGTGGTTTTATGAAGTATTTGCAGATATTTGTCCGAAACATCAGCTTTGCCGAAACGTAAATACTGTTCCACAATGCTATCATCAATTTTTACACCGTACATATCCATAACGGTATTTTTAATACGGATAACACATTGATTAACTCCGAGTTTTTCAGTCCACGATTTAATTTCGATAGGTTTTTTATTTTGAATGTATAGGATATTCATTGTACCGTTACCGATGTCGGCAAGAATATTTGTTCCCTTAAATTCGTGGATATGCTCAACAATAGCGGGGTAGCATTGCGGATAAATGCTGCACCCAACAAACTTAATATGAAAATCATTGCCGTTGTATCGGAAATCCACAAGCGTATTTTTCATAAGATATGCTTTGAAACTGTTACGCTGTGTGCGTACCCAAGTAATAGGTAAGCCTGTCGCAAGATAAACACTTGCAGTATATGTTCCTGTGCGTTGCAACTCGCGAGCAACTGCCATAAGGTTTAATATGTAAAAATCATCGTCAACAGATTTATCGGCAATAAATTCTTTGTGATTTTCACCGACACGGTAATACTTTCCGTTGTATTCAAGAGTATTGCCCTGAAATATAGGCTCGGTATCGTATACGGTAAGTCCTGTCGGCGTTACGGTATTAGCGGTTTTTATATTTCCATACCCTAAGTCCGTGCCGATAACTTTAAGTCCGTTTTCAAATTTTCTCATTTTTTATTCCACCTTTTATTGTAGAGTTTTTATCATAATCATCTTTCCATTGATACATTTTTTTGAGGTGTTTCATCGGGGATATCCATAATCTCACTGTGTTTTTTATCAACATTTAACAATGCGTCAAGTGCGGCAACACGCTTGATTTTACTTGCAAGCTCTGTTTCACGCGGAAATTCCTTTTTGCTCTCAACCTTTGCAATTTCAAATTGCTTTTTTGTTTCTATAAGAGTTTGCTCGCAATCCTTTTTTAATTTTGGAATGCTTGCAAGTGCGTTGTCGATACGTTGAATATTACCGAACACATCAGTACCAATTTCGAGTGTATATGACCGTGAATTTTGAAGTGTAAGCCTGTGCATTTTATACAACGAGTCAAACGATAAAATCATTTTAAAACCTCTGTATTCACCGATAATGGTAGGGTCGGTTGAAGTCATTGTTTTACACCGTTCTATAAGTGCCGCACCTGCTTTATCCTTTTCATAATAACCGACTCCGTCAATCGTCATAGTATTAAATGTATCTTCCTGTTTCGGGTGTTGCTTGACTACATTAATATCTTTTTCTGCACCTGCAATCTGTTCCGTAAGCCTTTGTATTTCCTTTGGATAGAATTTTATTACCTTATTTTCAAGGTCATAAATTTCACTCATAAAATTTGACTTCAATAGCTTTAATTTTGCTATTTCAGTATCAAGTTCCATCTTTTCCTTGATGTGTGGATTGCCTGTGGCAAGTGCCTTAATCTCGGCATACGATAAGGCGGTTTCGTCAATATCCTCTGCCATTCTGACAGGGGCTTTTGACGTCATTATTTGTGATATAAATTTTTGCTTGTTCTCAACAAGCTGATAACTGTAACTGTCAAATGTGTCTTTGGTGACATAACGGTAAATATGTACAGTATCGTTCGTATTGCCTTGACGGATAATTCTTCCGGCACGCTGCTCCAAGTCCGACGGTCGCCACGGGCAATCTATATCGTGTAATGCATATAATAGCGTTTGGGCATTTGTACCTGCACCCATTTTCTGCGTTGAGCCAAGTAGAATACGCACATCACCACTTCGCACTTTTGCAAACAATTCTTTTTTCTTCACATCGGTATCTGCATTATGTATGTATTCAATATCACTTTCGGGTACGCCCTTATCTATTAGTTTTTGTCGAATATCATCATACACATTAAACGTACCATCTTTTTTAGGTGTGGAAGTGTCGCAAAAAATAAGCTGCGTACCTTTGAAATCCGATGTTTTTTTCCATATATCGAAAACATTGTTTGCACAAACAGACAATTTTGTGCCTTCTTCATCAGGAAGCCTATCATTCATTAATCGTTGGTCAAGAGCAAGTTTACGTCCGTCATTTGTGATTTTTAACATATTATCAACAGTAGGGTCAACCTTATTGTTGCGGACATCTTCCGCACGTTCGCCGAGTTCGGCTACCATTTCACGTTGAATTTCGGTAGGCTCAACCGCTATATTATGATATTCCGCTTTTGGTACAGGTAATTTAAGCATATCCGCAGTCTGAATATCTGCAACCTCACGAAACATAGTCATAATTTCGGGGATATTAAAGAATTTTGCAAATCGAGTCTTTGCTCGATATCCCGTACCTTCGGGAACGAGTTTGTCAAGATGATTTTTGTAAGTTTTCTAAATTCAAATATTT